>NZ_PJBT01000188.1:0-128841 GCF_002836035.1 Halomonas sp. MES3-P3E
TTGCTATTAACAATCTTACACTTACAAGATTTCTCAATGTGCTAAATGAAAAAAATCCAGCATACGCCTGCCTATCGAAAAAATCATAATCTCTATCAATACTAAAATCGATTCTAGCAATTTCTTGGTTTAAATTCTGAACCACTGAATCAAATTCTAATTCGCTCAACCTCCCTTTAAAAGGATTCAAGGGATCAATCATCTCTGAATCAAGATTGCTTGAAGTAAACTGGTGAAACTTCTCAAACTCACGGTAACCAAGCCTTACCAAGGTACCAAAAAATTGATTAGTAGCTTTCTTTTTACTTAAACCTAGACTACTCCACGCAATCATTAAATCTTCAATTGAGGGAAATCCTGATTGTATAACCGGTCTTACACCTATTGCCACTGTGCATGCAGTTGATGCTGACTTATTAATCACATAGTGAATAAAAACAAGCAATGCCAGCTTAATCTCATTATTTGACAACTCGCCGGACCTTAACCAGGCTAGTTTAATTAAATTACCCTTACCTTTATTTTGCAAAAGCACCCATTCAGCATCGGCGACTCTTACTTTTAAACCTGATTTCACAATAATGTATTCTGGAATCTCATCGCCAGCAGTATTGTCCTCGTCAAAAAAGGGAAATGACTTATTTTTCTTTATCGTTGCATCATTATTTTCCCTCATTTTTCTGCTCCACCAGCTCTTGGTGCTTCCGCATCATTTCTACAGTGTGCCGCTGAATTGCCTTATCATTGTAAGTTTGCCCCATAGTTGAGTTGGGCGACCATCCCATGGCGTTCCTCCTCATATCCTCTAAAAGAGGACGCTCAACGTTCTGTTCTTCACCTGCGGCGTCGAATTTTTCATTCCACTTATGGCGTAGTAAATGTGGATGCACCTTAAAATTAAGAGAATTTGATAGTTTATTAAAAATATTATTGATCGTTTTCAGGGAAATAGGTAGCCCGGCTGTACCTTTTGAATTTTTTTCACTTACAAAAATAAAGTCATGAGTATTACATTGGTTAAACTGTGGTCTGATATGATCTATGTAGAATTTAATCTGCTCCATTAGGCTGCGGTTAACAATAGCTTCATGGGAACGAGTCTTTTGATTTGGCTTTTCTAGTCGAGGATCGGAAACATCCGAGCCACGCGCACGATAGATAGATATTCGGTCATAGCTACCATGAAACCGACAATCTGATATCTTAAGTTTTGCGAGCGCCCCGCGCCGGATGCCCGTCTGCTCAAGCAGTGAAACAATCAGATAGTTTCTTACTTTGGAAGACTTAAAGGGATTGTGCTTAGACTCAGGAAGTATCATCTCTTTTAGGCTTTCGAATACGCTGTCAGGTATCACCGAATCGGTAGATGAGACAGGATTGAAATCAGAATTTCGGCCAAATGATTGCTCATCAAGCTTTAATTTTGAGATCAATTTATGAAAGCGATCCTCGACTTCGTCAGTTACTCCCTTTCCACCGTGGAATTCATCAAATAGCCACTCTAGATATTGCCTGAGCCGACGTACTCGACCCTGGATAGTTTCTGGAGATACCTTTGAGAAAGCCCGGAGGTTGGCTGTCATAGCATTCCGCAGATGCTTATCCTCGACACCTAGAAAAGGTATTACGTTTGGCTCAAGTGGGGCGCTTTTTTGATGGTGGCAAAAATCAAAAAAACTTAAATACTCTGGGTATGAAACTAACCTGCCGTTTGCTACTCGGGCGGTCAGATCTATCGAGCGGTTAGTGAAATAACAAAGCGCAAACAATAGTTCGTTTGAGTATCTCACAGTTGTATTAAACGCCTTTCGAGATAATACGCTATTTATGTAAGCTGCCGCATAGACGTCTAAAGGACAATCGTTCTCGTCTACAATTGATACGAATTGGATGCCACCATAAAGATATTTTTTAAGCCTAATCCTTGACAAAATATGTAATCCTATAAGCAGATTACAAAAATCTATTACTCAGACAAGTCTTTGTCAATAAAAACTCTTGAGAAAGGCCGAAAAACGGGCTTTTGGGAGATGAAGAGGCAGGAACTAACTTTACAAAAAATATATGGCCTATAATTTGCCGCCGGAGAGACAGACCATCACACGGTCGCCTTCATTGATCATCTGGTAATCAATAATCGCATTGCCTACTTCTCGGCGCAGGCGCTTTTGCAGCTTGTTAAATTCACGTTTCTGCTTAGCATCGGCCAGCTCTGGCGAGTCTTGCTCAACATCAGCGAGGGCGGCTCCGAGGGAAGCAGGGTCAAAATGATCAAGAGATTGCATGGTATAAGCACTGCCGAGGGTGGAAGGCATTCAAGAAAAAAGTGACTGCTATTCTAACAACACTCACCGCCCTGACCCAACTACTCGTATGCAGAGCTGCTTATCACTAAGCAGCCTCCGCCATAATGCGCTGCAGGCGCATATAGAGCAGCGCACTGGAAGTGGCCTCGCCTAACACACCCTGCATCCCCATCGCGGGTACTTGCCAGCACGCCAGCGCTTGGGCAAAGCTACTCCGCGCCTCTATCTCCGGGTGCAAGCGCCGCAGCTGGCGCTGGTGCAGCTTTTCCACGTCGACCTGGGCATTGGGCAGCGCGAAATCCAACCGCTTTCTCAGCAACGCATTTAACGCTCCAATCCGCTTGTCTAACTGCCAACCGACAATAGGACGATTGCCAATAAACTCTACTAACGCATTTAAATTGTCGCGGTTTGGCGCCGCCACCTCCCCCGCCTGACACAGCAGGTGATGGCGACGCAGCGATGCATTGCTAGCCTGCCCCGGTGCGCCTAACGTCAGCACAAAAGCACGGCTGGTACGCACCTGCTGTTGGCTAAGCACCACGGCGGCCAAACTGATCACAGGTGACGTCGGCGTTGGCGTTGATGTGCAGGCAAGCGCTACTAGTTCTTCGCCCATATAGGGCTGAAAGAGCCAGGCATAGGGAGAATCAGCACAGCGCCGCCGGTCGCTTTCGCGGCGCAATAAGGTGCGCAAGGAGCCGCTAAAAAGTGCCACGTGTCGATCTAACAGCCGCATTCCGCTCACGAATACTCCAGATGATAACGATGGGAAAGCCGCTGCTTAAAGTCTTTGACGATATGCAAAGCTTCACGTAATAAGTCGCGTTCTAGCGAAGAGAGGCTTTGCACCACGACACGATTGGTGCGGTTCGCCTCTTGCGATGTGCTACTTGCCTCTAGGGCCGTGAGCTGCTGTTTGAGACGCAGCTCGGAAAACAGCGCCAGCGCTTCGCCCAGGTCGTCAGCGAACCGTCGATCCAAGCGGCCATCGGCGGCCAGCGCGTCTAAACGATCCAGTGTTGAGGTCGCTTTGATTCGTCGCTCCAGCGCCATGGTGCGCACGCCGTGGACAATGGGGAAAATGCCGCCTTTCTTGATATCGATACCGTGCTGGGGCTTTTTCAGCGAGCCAAACAGCGTTAGCGGTGTGGAAAAGCGTAGCGCCGTGCGAGCAAAGTACGAAAGCAGTAGCTCATCACGAGAACAGCGTTCAAATAGCTCTTCTCGTACGCTCTCAAGCAGATTGGGGTTACCGGCCACGGCATGAGCATCAAGCATAATCGCCAGTTTCATTAGGCTGTCGCCATCCCGCTCGCTGGCCCATTTGGCAATATTGCTCTTCCACTGCGACACCGTGGCCACCCACTCAGGGTTCGAAACCATAATATTGCCGGGGCACGGCGGGTAGCCAAGCTGGATGAGGGTATCGGTGAGCGTTTGCATATGGCTCATAAGATCTGGCCACTGCGCGTCGTCGGCGAGAATCAAGCCATTATCCTGGTCGGTTTTTAGTATTTGTTCGCCGCGCCCTTCGCTACCCATCACCATCATGCAGCTCTGCTCGCGGTACTTCTCATCAATAGTGAATTCCCAGGCTTTACTCATGATACGGCCGTTCAGCGCAGCGAGTAGATCCATCGCAAAGCGTAGCTTTACGCCTTGAGCCATCAGCGCCTTCACCAACTCTGGGGTGCGCTGGCTGGCCGCCGACAGTGCTTCCAAACTACTCGCCTGTTCGACTTGTAGACTCACCACGTAGCTGCGACTGGAAAAATAGCTAAGTACGTCGGTGAGTTCGACGACGCCTTTGAGAACGTTTTGCTTCAGCACCACTACACGCGTCACTTTATGCCGCGTCATCAGTACCAGAACTTCAAATAAGTATTGATCCGGCGCGACGGTGACCAGATTAAAATGGGCGATCTCATCAAGCGGTGATGACAACGCTCTACCGTGCAATACCAATCCATTGAGCAGGTCGGTTTTCGTCACCATGCCTAGCTTGCCTTGAGTCTCGACGAGCAGGCTGTCGGCGTGGCTGTCGTTGAGCTGCTTCACCGCGCTGGCAATATCAGTAGCCGCCGCCATTAACAGCGGCGCACGCATACATTCGCTTACCTTGGCTAACATAAAACCCGCCATGGTGACGCCTCCTTCGGCACGCTTTTCAGTCAGTAAGCGTGCTTTATGCGTCAGCGATTGGCGAAAGAAATTACTGAAGTCCGGGTAATGACGGCACAACTGCTGAAACAACGCTTTGGGCAGCAGGTAACACAAGCACTCCTGCTCGGCCTTAAAACGATAGCGGCTTTTACCATTGAGAATGCTGATCGCACCAAATAGGTCCCCGGCCGTGTAATGACCAATACGCGAGGTAGACGAGGGCAGCGTGGGGTCGATTTCTGCCACTTCACCTTTATGTATTAGGTAAACAAACTCGCCCGCCTGTCCGGTCTCTAGGATTATTTCGTCGCGGTCAAAATACGCAAGGTCAATGCCTCGGCGAATGTGGTCACGACCTTCATCGTCAAGAAGCGTGAACGGCAGTTGGGATAGATCCACATCGACCATGGGTATGACCTCATTAAACAGGGCTACGACTAACCAGGCTTTGCCTTAAGACAAACTGGTAGACATAAGAAAAAACAAATAAATATCGTGACTCAATGCTGGCCCACTCCAACGCTTCAGAAAGCAGTTATCGATTATTATATGAAGATGACTATACGGGTATAAAGGATTCACTTCCCAAGTAGCAAGTAGAACCTTGTTATACCTTTAGCTATCACGCTAAAGTCGAAGCGACTTTAGATACGCGACCAAAGTATTGATAGTGACTAACGGTCACTGACCACTAAACGCAGCGCATGTACTTAAAGCAGCCAATAACTGCATTTATTTGCTTACTAGACTATTGTCCTATAGTGCTAAAAACACCTACAAAATCTGCTTAACCAGTGTCTAAAAACACCTATTTTCAACAACATACAGTTATCAAACAGCCACTTCTCTGTTTATTGATACCAAAGTCTGGGATTTATTTTTTAACGATTATTGCCCAGTATTAACAATGAGTCATGCAGGGTAATCGCACGTCACTAACTGACTCGACATTTCATATCGAATAATAAGGTGATGTGCCAAGAGAAGCTGACTCACCACTACTAACAATTGGGTGGCTTTAGACGTGCGATTGCCCTGATGGGTCACACGCTATTCCTCGTGAACTTTCCCAACCTTAAAAATCACAAGTGGAGAGCAACACAATGGCAGACGACAAAACCAATGCTGCTGAATACTGGAAAGCAAACGTCCGGTTAATTTTCGGATGCCTGGCCGTTTGGGCATTTGTTTCTTACGGATGCGCTATCCTGTTTCGCCCACTGCTCGCCGGCATTCCGGTTGGCGGCACTGACCTAGGCTTCTGGTTTGCACAACAGGGCTCTATCTTAACGTTTATCGTGCTGATCTTCTTCTATGCCTGGAAGATGAACAAGCTCGATCAAAAATTTGGCCTTGGGGAGTAAGCCGGTATGAGCCAGTTTGCAATTAACTTACTGTTCGTCGGCGCCTCCTTTGCCTTGTATATAGGCATTGCGATTTGGGCGCGCGCCGGCTCAACAAAAGACTTCTATGTCGCCGGGGGCGGGGTTCACCCCATCACCAACGGCATGGCCACTGCCGCCGACTGGATGTCTGCGGCGTCGTTTATTTCCATGGCGGGTTTGCTGGCCTCCGGTGGCTACGCTAACTCCACCTTCCTGATGGGCTGGACGGGTGGCTACGTTATCCTCGCGATGCTGCTGGCCCCTTACCTGCGTAAGTTTGGTAAGTTCACCGTGCCCGACTTCATCGGTGACCGCTTCTACAGCAACACCGCTCGCCTAGTGGCGATCGTGTGCTTGATTGTAGCGTCGGTGACCTACGTTATCGGTCAAATGACCGGTGCAGGCGTGGCGTTCTCGCGCTTTCTTGAAGTCAGCAACACCTGGGGTATCTGGTTAGCCGCGCTGATCGTTTTCCTCTACGCCGTATTTGGCGGTATGAAGGGCATCACCTACACCCAGGTGGCACAGTATGTGGTGCTTATCATCGCTTACACCATTCCGGCGGTGTTCATCGCGTTCCAACTGACGGGCAATCCGATTCCGATGTTCGGCATGTTCAGCACGCACACTGAATCCGGTGTACCGCTGCTGGAAAAACTGGATGATGTGGTCAATGCGCTTGGTTTCCAAGACTACACCGCCGATGTGGACAATAAACTCAACATGGTGCTGTTCACGCTGTCGTTGATGGTCGGTACTGCCGGTCTTCCCCACGTTATCATTCGCTTCTTCACCGTACCGAAAGTGGCCGATGCGCGCTGGTCCGCTGGTTGGGCGCTGGTCTTCATTGCCTTGCTCTACCTGACCGCACCGGCAGTAGGCTCTATGGCTCGCCTGAACCTGGCGACCACCGTGTATCCAGAGATGGCGGGGCAGGTTGAGAACTACGAAGAGGCTGCGCAAAACCCGATTCTGTACGAAGAGCGCCCAGGTTGGGTTCGCACATGGGAAGAAACCGGCCTGATCAGCTTCAATGATCGCAACAATGACGGCCGTATTCAGATGTATAATGATGCCGCCGACTACTCTGATCGTGGCTGGGAAGGCAACGAACTAACCGTTAATAACGATATCCTGGTACTCGCCAACCCGGAAATCGCCAACCTACCAAGCTGGGTTATTGGTTTGATCGCAGCCGGTGGTATTGCGGCGGCGCTGTCTACCGCGGCAGGCTTGCTGTTGGCGATCTCTTCGGCGATCAGTCACGATTTGATCAAGACCATGATCAATCCGAAGATTTCCGAGAAAGGCGAAATGTTAGCGGCGCGAATCTCCATGGGTGGCGCGATCCTGTTGGCCACCTATCTGGGGCTTAATCCGCCAGGGTTTGCGGCACAGACGGTGGCACTCGCCTTTGGTATCGCTGGCGCATCGCTATTCCCTGCGCTGATGATGGGGATCTTCTCCAAGCGGATGAACAGCCCAGGCGCCGTTGCCGGCATGTTAGCGGGCTTGGTTTGTACCTTGCTGTACATCTTCACCTATCTAGGCTGGTTCTTCATACCGGAGACCAACATGCTGGCCAACACGCCGGATAACTGGTTCTTTGGCATCTCGCCGCTCTCCTTTGGTGCGGTGGGCGCGATGATCAACTTCGCCGTTGCCTTTGCAGTTTCCAGAGTGACCGCGGCACCGCCGCAGGAAATTCAGGATCTGGTGGAAAGCGTTCGCTATCCGAAAGGTGCTGGTATGGCGGTAGATCACTAAGTCATACTCCATCCGGGCGGCTTATCGCACTGTTGTGATGTCGCTTAGGAATTGACCTTACCATCGGGCTTCCTTAGGGAAGCCCGATGGCTTTTATAGATAGCTTTTATAGACGGCTTTTTGAAAGGATATTTTATGATATGGCATTTGATCGCCGCCGTTTTTGCGGGCCTTGCAGCCGCAGGGATTGGGTTGATACTGCGCACCTTGAGCGGCAAACGTTTGCCCAAATGGATAGTGCCGGTGTGTGGCGCGCTGGGTATGCTGGCCTATCAAATTCAGGTGGAGTACAGCTGGTTTGAACACAAGCAGGCGCAGCTTCCTGACTCTGCCACGGTCATTTCAACCGAGAGCAGTACCGCCGTATGGCGCCCATGGACCTTTGCCTTTCCGATGACCACTAAGTTCAGCATGGTCGATAGTGAAAACGTCCGCATAAGCGAGCAGGATGGCGCCCGCTTAGCAGAATTTATCCTTTATCAGTTTGAGCGTCACCACACCGATATTTTGATCACCCAGCCCTATCTGCTCAACTGTGATAACCGTGAGCTAGTGCCGCTGGATCAAGACTCCCGCGAGCCTATTCTCGAAGAGATACGCACGCTGCGAGAAACATCGCCGTTACTCAACAACGTATGCGCATAGATAAAGTTAGCCGGGATAACAACAAGCCTACGTAGTGGTCGTACATGGCCCCCTATTTCGCCTAGAATGAAGCCTTTTTTTATTAGCGTACGTTTAGCGCACATATAAGTGGGTCGCACACTCTGGCGGGGAGAAAAGCATGTTTCACGGCGGGCTACTGGTCGCGGTATCGCTACTTTATATTGCCGTTTTGTTCGGTATTGCGTGGTACGGTGACCGCCGTGCGCGGACTCATGGCGCCTCCCGGCGGCGCCCGATTATCTATAGTTTGGCGCTGGCGATCTACTGCACGTCATGGACCTTTTACGGCGCGGTTGGCCAAGCAGCCACGGCGGGCTGGTCGTTTGCGAGCATTTTCGTCGGCCCGATATTGACGTTTTTGCTGTTCTGGCCGGTGTTGGCCAAAATGATTCGTGTCGCTAAACACCAAAACGTTACTTCGATTGCCGATTTTATTGCCTCCCGTTACGGCAAAACCCAGTCGCTGGCCGCCTTTGCCAGCTTGGTCGCCCTTGTCGGCACCCTGCCTTACATCGCGCTACAGCTAAAAGCGGTTTCTACCACTTTCAGTGTGCTCACCGATGCCTCCGATGTGACCCATACGCCGCTGTTTGGCGATACGGCGTTCTACGTTGCCATTGTGATGGCTATCTTCGCGATTCTCTTTGGTACTCGACATACCGATGCCACCGAACACCACGAAGGTTTGATTCACGCCGTCGCGTTTGAATCGCTGGTCAAACTGCTGGCCTTTGTGGTGCTTGGTGTCTTTGTCACCTGGGGAATGTTTGATGGCCTGGGTGAGTTAATGGGTCACGCCGAAAGCCAGCTTGAACTCCAGCGCCAGCTCGCCAACCAGGATTTTGGCCAGAGCTTCTGGGCGCAAACCCTGCTCGCCATGCTCGCAATTCTGTGCTTGCCACGCCAGTTCCATGTGGCGGTGGTCGAGAATATTCACCCCGACGACGCTACCAAAGCCCGCTGGCTGTTCCCGCTCTATCTATTGGCGATTGCCTTTTTCGTGGTGCCTTTGGCTGCTGCCGGGCTGCTGATATTTTCCGAAAGCGGAGTCGAGCCGGACACCTATGTATTGGCGCTATCCATGGCGTCGGGGCAGCAGTGGCTGACGCTGCTTACCTTTATCGGTGGTTTCTCCGCAGCGACCGGCATGGTGATCGTTGCCGCGGTGGCCGTGTCGATCATGATCTCCAACGAGATTGTAATTCCGGCGCTGTTCCGGCTGCGCTGGTTTGACACCAAGGCCCGGGATTATGGTCGCTTAGTACTGCGCGCGCGGCGTTTAACCATTGTCGCCGTCTTGGCCATGGCCTATGGCTTCTACCAACTGATTGCCGAGTTCACCTCGCTGGCCTCGATCGGCATGCTATCGTTCGCCGCCGCGGCACAGTTTGCCCCGGCGGTGATTGGCGGGCTTTACTGGAAGCGCGGTAATCGACTCGGGGTCATTGTCGGCATGAACGCTGGCTTTGCCATCTGGGTATATAGCCTGTTAATGCCCGCCATGATCAATGCCGGCGTGCTGCCAGCAATGTGGCTAGAAGGTGGCCCGTTAGGGCTTAACTGGTTATCACCCACGGCGCTGTTTGGACTCAACTTGGGCGACAGCTTCACCCACGGCGTCATGCTGTCACTCGGCGTCAACCTGTTCTGCTATATCTTCGTCTCTCAAGTCACTTCGCAGCGGGTGGTTGAGCGTATTCAAGCCTCGCTGTTCGTGGATAGCGTAGAAACTCGCCAGACCTCGGTCAACCGCCCCTGGACGGGCGCGACGACCGTGGGTGATTTAAAAGTGCTTTGCGAGCGCTTCCTCGGTGCCGGCCAAGTGGATCGCGCCTTTGAAGATTACGCCCGTCGTGCAGGCAAGCCCCTGGACAACGGTACCCGCGCCTCCATCGATATTATTCAGTTTACTGAACGTTTTCTGGCCTCGGTGCTCGGCGCTTCATCGGCCCGTATCGTGGTTAACTCGGCGCTGCAGGGGCGCGGTATCGGCATCTCAGACGTGATCTCGATTGTCGATGAGGCCTCCCAGGTATTGGAGTTCAACCGCGCGCTGCTCCAAGCCACCATCGAGAATATTAACCAGGGCATCAGCGTGGTCGACCAGAACCTGCGTTTGGTGGTGTGGAACCAGCGTTACCTGGAGCTTTTCCGCTTCCCTGACCACTTGATTCGTGTTGGCGCGCCCATTGATCGCATCTTCCGCTACAACGCTCACAACGGCGAATATGGCCCAGGTGACCCGGAAGAGCACGTACAGCTACTGCTCGACAATATCCGCGAGGGCCAGCCCCACCGCTACGTGCGCTACCGCCAGGATGGCAGCGTGCTGGAAGTACAGGGCAACCCGATGCCCGGCGGCGGCTTTGTGTATACCTACCAGGATATTACCCAGCAAAAGCGCATCGAAGAGGCGCTAATACGCTCGGAAAACAATATCCGTATCTATACCGATAACGTGCCCGCGCTGATTGCCTACTTCGATAAAGAGTGCCGCTACCTATTTACCAACCGCGCCTACGAACAAGCATTTAATATTGACCGTAACGCGGTGATTGGCCGCCGCTTTCAAGATGTTCTCCAAGTTAAACAGGCGGAAGAGCGGGCCCCTTGGGTGGCCCGCGCGCTGAACGGCGAACGGGTGAGCTTTGAGGTCTCGCTAAGGGTGAACGAGGTGATGCGTTATATGCTGGTCACTTACACCCCCCACTTTGGCGACAGCCAAGCAATTTTGGGCTTTTTTGCCCTTTATCAAGATATTACCGAGCGCCGCCATGCTGAGATCGCCCTCAAAGAAACCAATGAAACCCTTGAGGAGCGCGTGCGCGAACGTACCCAGGCGCTGTCTGAAGCCAATGCGGCGCTGCGCCAGGAGAACCGTGTACGCGCTGAAGCAGAACTCGCTCTGCGCCAAGCCAAGCAGTTGGCGGAAGATGCCAACGCCTCTAAAACACGCTTTCTGGCCGCGGCCAGCCACGACTTGCTGCAGCCGCTTAACGCGGCACGGCTGTTTACCTCCGCACTGATGCAAAACGTTACCACCACCGATACCCAACGTATCGTCGGCCACATCGATAACTCGCTGCAAGCCGCTGAGGAGTTGCTCAGCACTCTGCTAGACATCTCCAAGCTGGACGCAGGCGCCCTGACGCCACGCCGCAGTCACTTTGCCCTGGCGGATATCGTTCGCCCGTTACGCGCCGAGTTTGAGGTGATGGCGGATGATCGCGGATTGGACTTAGAAGTGGTTCCGACCCAGCTGTGGGTCGACTCAGACCCGCAGATGCTGCGCCGAATCGTACAAAACTTCTTATCCAATGCGATTCGCTACACCCAAGAGGGACGCGTACTGCTGGGCTGCCGCCGTCATAATGGCTGGCTCTCGATTGAAGTGTGGGACAGCGGCCCCGGCATTCCCGAATCTAAGCTCACCGAAATTTTTCAGGAGTTTCGCCGTCTGGATCAGGTGTCACGCCATAAAGAGAGCGAGAAAGGCCTGGGGTTGGGGCTGTCGATTGCCGACCGTATGAGCCGCGTGCTGGATCACCCCATTAAAGTGCGCTCGACGGTAGGCAAAGGCGCGGTTTTCTCAGTTAGCGTGCCGATAGTCACCGCCCGTGAGGCGAGCAGCAGCGAGCTAGAACCCCAGGCACGGCGTGGCAGCCATAAGCTTAGCGGTACGCGGATTGTGTGTATCGATAATGAAACGCTGATTTTGGAAGGCATGACCGCCATGCTTACCGGCTGGGGCTGCGAAGTATTTACCGCTACCAGCATCGGTGGGGCCAAATCGATTCTACGCAATATGGATGGCGACCCGGACGCTATTTTGGCGGACTATCACCTGGATAACGAAGTCACCGGTCTAATGGCGCTAGAAGCGCTCAGCGAGCGTTTTGAGGGGGCGGTACCGGGCATTGTCATCACCGCTGATCGTACCGAAGCGGTGGCTGAAGAGATCAAGCGGGCGGGCTATCAACTACTGCTGAAGCCCGTAAAACCCGCGGCGCTGCGGGCGCTATTGACGCGCACATTGCAGGCCAATCGCGCGGCGCGTTAAGCGCCGCGGTTCAGGTGCTAATTACTTAGATGCTAAGTATCAAGAAGACAGGTAGTTAGGAAACGACTTTTGGCGGTTCGACTTCCAGTTTCTGAGCCGCAATAACGGCCTGGGTACGTGAGTGCACGCCCAGTTTACGTAGAATCGCGGTCACATGGGCTTTGATCGTCGCTTCAGAAACGCTCAGTTCATAAGCGATCTGCTTATTCAGCAGGCCTTCGGTCAACATGTTCAACACGCGAAACTGCTGGGGCGTCAGCGACGCAATCGCCTCAGCAAAGCGCGATTCTTCTTCGCTGGTCTCTTCCAGCACGTTGGCCAATGCCTCTGGCAACCACACTTCGCCCTGCAGAATTTCACCGACGGCTTCAGCAATGAGTTGTAGAGACGATGATTTAGGGATAAAACCCGACGCGCCGTAGTCAATAGCACGACGCACCACGTAGGGCTCATCACTACCTGATACCACCGCCACGGGGATATCGGGCATCTGGCCACGCAATTGAATCAAGCCGGAAAAGCCGTGGGCTCCCGGCATGTGCAGATCCAGCAGAATCAAATCAGCGTCTGGGTGGCGGTTAACCACGTCAGTGGTGGCTTCCATGGTATCCGCTTCGACAATTTCCGCCTGGGGGGCCAACTGGCGTAACGCTTGGGTCAGCGCTGCACGAAACAGCGGGTGATCGTCAGCGACGATAAACTTATGAGCTACTGCCATGGATATTCCTCCGGTTCCTCGAGCAGCGGGGTTGTCTGCCGCCGCGACGCTAGGCTCTTACGGTTGTGAAGCATGGTACCCCATGGGCTTCATCATGCCCAAGCATCACATGCACAATTTGTAATAGATAGATCATACCAACAAAAACAACAGTGCCGACCTACACGGGTCGGCACTGTTTTCTAGGTAAACAGCCCTTATTAGGCTAAACAGCCTACTACGGTGTCGCCATTATTGATTGGCGCGATGCTCAATCAGCTCATCGACCACCGACGGGTCCGCCAGCGTGCTGGTATCACCCAAACCATCGCACTCGTTAGCGGCAATCTTGCGCAGGATACGGCGCATGATTTTACCCGAGCGGGTTTTCGGCAAGCCGGGCGCCCATTGAATAACATCTGGCGAGGCAATCGGGCCAATATCCTTGCGTACCCACTGGGTCAGCTCTTTTTTGAGCTCGTCAGACTCCTCAATACCGTCATTCAGGGTGACATAAATATAGATGCCTTGTCCCTTAATATCGTGCGGGAAGCCGACAACGGCTGCTTCAGCAACGGCGCTGTGCGCTACCAAGGACGACTCAATTTCAGCAGTCCCCATCCGGTGTCCGGAAACGTTCAGCACATCATCCACACGGCCAGTGATCCAGTAGTAACCATCTTCATCGCGGCGGCAGCCGTCACCAGTAAAGTACATACCGTCATAGGTTGAGAAGTAGGTCTGGATATAGCGCTCGTGGTCACCCCAAATAGAGCGCGCCTGCCCCGGCCAGGAATCGAGAATCACCAGATTGCCTTCAGTGGCACCTTCCAGTTTATTGCCTTCGTTATCGACCAGCGCGGGCTTGACGCCAAAGAACGGTACGGTCGCAGAACCGGGCTTGAGCGGCGTAGCGCCCGGCAGCGGGGCAATCATGATGCCGCCAGTTTCGGTTTGCCACCAAGTATCTACAATTGGGCACTTTTCGTTGCCGATAACGCGGTAGAACCACTCCCAGGCTTCCGGATTGATCGGCTCACCCACAGAGCCCAACAGACGCAGGCTATCGCGTTTACTGGAGTCCATGACGTTGTCGCCATGGGCCATCAGGGCACGCACCGCGGTGGGCGCAGTATAGAGAATATTGACGTTGTGCTTATCAACGATATCGCCCAGACGGCCATGAGTGGGATAGCTGGGAACACCTTCAAACATGACGGTAGTCGCACCGTTCGCCAAAGGTCCGTAAACGATATAACTATGACCCGTCACCCAGCCCACATCGGCAGTACACCAGTAAACCTCACCCTCTTGGTAGTCGAACACGTACTGATGCGTCATCGCAGCGTAGGTGAGGTAACCGCCGGTGGTGTGTTTCAGACCCTTAGGAGCACCGGTAGAGCCGGAGGTATACAGAATAAACAGCGGATCTTCGGCGCCCATAGCTTCGGTTTCACACTCGCTGGACTGCTTATCTACCAGCTCGTCAAACCACACATCACGGCCATCTTTCCACTCAATTTCACCGCCGGTACGCTTCACCACCAGAACGTTTTTGCACACGTCGGTGCCGTCACGGGTCAGCGCGGCGTCCACGTTCTCTTTTAATGGTACGTGTTTGCCACCACGCACCGATTCATCGGCGGTAATCACCAGCTTGGAGTCGGCGCCAATCACCCGCTGAGCAACAGCATCTGGCGAGAAGCCACCAAAAACGACCGAGTGCACGGCGCCAATGCGCGCACAGGCAAGCATCGCCATGGCAGCTTCGGGAATCATCGGCATATACAGCGTAACCGTGTCGCCTTTACGAATGCCTAGCTCTTTCAGCGCGTTGGCCAGCTGATTCGTACGTGCGTAGAGCTCACGATAAGTAATGTGCTTGGAGTCATCGGGATTATCGCCTTCCCAGATAATCGCCGTTTGATCACCGCGTTTCTCTAGATGACGATCCAGGCAGTTGGCGCTGACGTTAAGCAGCCCATCCTCAAACCAGCGAATATCGACATTATCACGCGCAAAAGAGGTGTTTTTGATTTTAGTGGGCGCTTTAATCCAGTCAAGACGCTTGGCCTGCTCGGCCCAGAAGCCTTCCGGATCGTCCATCGACTGCTGATACATGGCCTCGTACTTAGCTTTATCGGCCCAGGCATTGGCGGCGAAATCGTCGCGCACCGGATAGACGTTGTGTTGATCGCTCATAAAATTGCCTCTGTCCGTGAAAATGCACTCTTCTATAAAGTGCCATCTAAAGAAACTGTAGTCGATACACTAATTGAAGGCATTGTTCGAAGACGCTACTTGAAGACATTGCTGGGTGTTATTGACCATTATCAGGGGTATCGACTGCCATTAATGTTCCCCTAGCATAAACCTCCTCGCCCTGGCTTCCCTTTAGACATTGGTATTAGCATTTTTTATTTAAAAAACAAACATTTATATTTAAATTAAAGCTTATATCCTGGCCTGTAGACCAAGGTCTTAGCACAGTGACGGCAACGGTAACGACGGCCGTTTGCCACTAAAGCATGACGCCTGGGAGTAAATTGATGAATCCGGCAATCGCACTGGTAGCGATAAGGGGCGGGCTGCGCCTGCTGAATATCAAACTGATGGGTCACAGTGGGCACTAAGCCGAAAAGCTCGCGCATCACCGTTTTCCATTCACGGCCATGGGGTTTCAAACGCGGGCCATTATCTAAATGAAAGACCAACCAATGGGCCATTTCATGAGGAATAATGTCCTCAAAAAAAGCCGTGCGGTTTTCACTCAACAACACCGGGTTAAAACGCAAGCCTCCGTGCCCCAGATGCGCCTGCCCGGCCGACGCACCACGCAGGTTAAACCACACCTTTGGCGCTGGCAGCGTAGGGCATACTTCACAACAGCGCAGCCACGCCTGCTCCACGCGAACCCGCGCGGCGTGGTGCAACTCTGTTTCCGTCATGTCGGCCAGTTCAGCAGCTGGCCAAGGGGGCAGTGGAGACGTCTTCATTAGTGATAAACTAGCCGTTATGGTTTCCTAGTGACCGATGATTACCGATTCGCATTGATGAGGCTTTACTCATGGCAGAGCGCAGCGACACGCCCGACACAAACACGCCCCCGCAGCCACTGCTCGAGGATGAGCAACTGGACAGACTGGATGACTTCCTCGACTCTGATCAAGTGGATGAAGACGCCCTTGATCTGATCTCCGCTCATGGCTTTTTAGTGGCGCTTGCCGTCGCCCCTAGCGAAGTGCCGCCCGCCCAGTGGTTGGCAGAGCTTTTTCAGGGCGAGCCACGCTATGCCGACGACGCCGAGCGCGATGAGATTATCACCCTGCTCACGCTGCTGCGTGACAATGCGGTGGCAGTACTTGAACAGGGTGGCTTACCCGAACTCCCCTTTGAGCTAACGCTTGGCGGCGAGCCTGCCGAAGAAACACCGATAGGCGACTGGTGCGCGGGCTTTATGGAAGGCGTCTTCAGCGATGAAAGCGCTTGGTTTCAAGACGATGAAGAGGCCGCCGCCACGCTGCTGCTGCCGTTTATGCTGCTTTCTGGGCTGTTCGATGATGAACCCGACATGGCCGAGCTCGCTAAGGATCAAGCGCGCCAGGAGTCGCTGGTGGTGCAGTTGCCGGAACTCGTCTTGGACCTTTACCTGCACTACCGCGTCCCGCCGGAAACTTCCAAACCCAAGCCGCGCAAGAAAACGCCTGCCAAGGGCAAGAAACGCTAACGCTACCCGCGGCCCTTATTTAAGCCGCATGATGATCCCATCCAACACCCCGTAGATCCACTCACGAGCGCGCTGCCCCCAGGGGCGCGCCGCCCAGGCAGCGGCGTCTACTTCCTGGCTTGCGGCAAAGTTACGTACAAAAAGTTCACGCACATCCTCCGCCAATTGAGGGTCTAGCGCCTCTTGATTGGCCTCCAGGTTCCAGTGCAGATTCCAGTGGTCAAAGTTACACGAACCAATGCTTACCCACTTATCGGCGAGCACAAATTTGGCATGGATAAAGGTCGGCTGGAACTCAAAGATGCGCACCCCCGCTTTCATTAGCGAATGGTAAAAGCGTTGACCGGCAAAACGCACGCTAGGATGGTCATGCTTTGCCCCAGGCAGCAGCAGGCGCACATCGATCCCCCGCCGTGCGGCCCGCACCAAGCGACGCCGCAACGCGAAGGTAGGCACGAAATAGGGCGTACATAGCCACAGCCGCGTTTCCGCCTGGTTGACGCGCTCATGCAGTGAATGGCGTATTGCTTGGTATCGATAGCCCCGCGCCGACATCGCCCGCCCCGGCTGGCCATCGGCATGCGCTTGTGGCTCACGCCGTTCAGGCAGTGCACCCGCGCTATTATCACCCTTCTCAGCGCGAGTTAGCCGCGAGTTCCAGAGTCGTCTAAACAGCTGCTCCCAGTCCGCCACCACCGGTCCATCGATACGTAGCGCAATTTCATACCAAGCATTCAGGAACTCATCTACCGCGCCAAAGCCACCGGTAAACGCCAGTTCGCCGTCAATAACGACAATTTTGCGATGGTCGCGGCTTAAGTTAAGCGCTAAGGAGTGAAAGCCGATGGGATTAAAAAAGCGCAGCTTTACGCCGCCTTGCTTCAATCGCTGGCGGTCTTCGCTAGACAACCCCATCGAGCCATATCCATCCAGTAGTAAACAGACACGAACCCCACGCTGGGCAGCGTCAATCAGCGCAGTGCTCACTTGATCGGCAAGCTCTCCTGACTCCATCAAATAGAGCTCGACCAACACATAGTGACGAGCGCTATGTACTGCTTCAAACATGGCTGGCAGAAAGCGCGAGGCCTCTGGCAGCAGCGTAAATCGATTACCTTCTCGCCACGCGTTCTGCATGGGTGCTCCTTGCGGTACTGTCGATAAGCGAGCCGATTAGCGCACTAATGAGCGATGGACATACAAATCATAGCGGCTGGTTTTGCCTTCAAGCGTGTGCTGCGGTGCCGGGCCCTCAATAGGGGGTGCCTTGCGGGGCCGCTTGACTACCACTCGGTGGGTGGCTATCTCCAGCGCCGCTTCAAGCAAGCGCGGGGCATCGTCATCATCCCCGGCCAACTCACGAAACAGACGCATCTCTTTTTTCACCAGCGCTGATTTTTCGCGGTGGGGAAACATCGGATCCAGGTGTATCACCTGCGGCGCAAAATGAGCACTGGCAACAAGCGCCGCCAGAGATTGCGCCGCATCGCCGTGGCGCAGTGTCATTCGGGCGGCAATATCCACCGTGTCGCTATGCCTTAGGGCACGCTTCAGGCCATCGTCCAAAAGCGCCGCAATCGCCGCGACCCGTTCAATCAACAGCACCTGGGCGCCGAGACTGGCCAACACAAACGCATCGCGGCCTAGCCCTGCCGTTGCATCAACAATGCTAGGTGACACGCCCTTGGCTAGCCCACAGGCCTTTGCAACCAGCTGCCCCCGCCCACCGCCAAAACGTCGCCGATGGGCCGCTTTGCCCGCCACAAAATCGACGCTAAGCGGCTTGCCATAGCGTTTTTCATCACCGACCAGCGCCAATCCATCATCGCTTTGTACTAAACGCAGCCCGTCAGGCAGAGCAATGCACTCAACGTCGCTCTCGACATTGGTCTCAACTGGGCTCTTCACAAAGCTCATGCGGGCTTTTTCCAGGCGACGTCATTACGCAGATACACCGGTTGAACCAAGTGGGCCGCCTGCCCCAACCCAGCGGCAAAATCACGTGCCGCCAGCCACGCCATCTCTTCGGCGCGGGGCTCTAAGTCATCCAAATGCTGGGGCATGCTTAGCTGTAAATCGACGGTGAAGCGCTCCCACAGCGTAAAGCCGCTACCTACGCCCACCCAATCGGTTTCATCGCCTGGCAAGCGCAGTGCCTCTGGGGCCAGAACGGCCTCGGCGCTCATCGGCGTAATCGTATCTTTTAAACAGTGCCAGGTCGCGGCGTAGACCTCACCCATGCGGGCATCTAACGCCGTCACCACATGGCGAAGGTGATAGCGGCGGTGAGCCTGAAGCGCCAGTGCTTCCAACGTTGAGATACCCAATAGCGGGCAATCGAGGCCAAACGCCAACCCTTGAGCAGCGCCTGCGGCGATACGCAGCCCGGTAAACGAACCCGGGCCACGACCAAACGCGACGGCATCAAGCTGGGAAGGCGTCACCTGCGCTTCGGCAAGCACTTCATCCACCATTGGCAGCAACCGGCGAGTATGGGCGCGGGGCGTCATCTCAAAGCGCGCCAGGCAAGTAGCCCCCGTCTCGTCTTGGCGCAATAGGGCTGCAGAACACGCGCTAGAGGAGGCGTCCAGGGCAAGCAGATGTAACGGCATAGCAAGTGGCCACTCGAAAGAAAGATGGCGGCATTATACCTTTGTCACGCCATTACGACGATGGCCCGCCGAAGCGGGCCATCATTGGCAGGTAATACCGATGCGATTAATCAATAGCGTTTATTAACTTAGCGCTTCTTTCACCTGACGGGTGATATCGGTCACGCTGCCTACGCCTTCAATGCGGTGATATTGAGGAGCGCTCTGCGGATCCTGCGCGGCCCACTGCTGATAATAATTAACCAGCGGGGCGGTTTGATCGTGATAAACCGATAGACGATTGCGCACCGTGGACTCCTGGTCATCCTCACGCTGAATCAGCGTTTCGCCAGTGACATCATCTTTGCCCGGCTCTTTGGGCGGGTTGTGATCAACGTGATAAACCCGGCCCGAGGCTTGGTGAACACGGCGGCCCGCCAAGCGGCTCACGATCTCTTCATCGGGAACGGCAATTTCCACCACGTGATCCAGTTTAACGCCGCCCTCTTTCATGGCGTCAGCCTGGGGGATCGTGCGTGGGAAACCGTCGAACAAAAAGCCATTTTCACAGTCTGGCTGGCTAATACGCTCTTTGACCAGATCGATGATGATGTCGTCAGACACCAAACCACCGCTGTTCATGATCTCTTTTACTTTCAAGCCCAGCTCAGTGCCATCTTTAATGGCCGTGCGCAGCATATCCCCGGTGGAAATCTGCGGAATCTTAAATTGCTCGCAAATAAACTGAGCTTGAGTCCCCTTGCCCGCGCCGGGGGCACCCAACAGGATTAAACGCATGGCTCTGCTCCTTGAAATTCTTAGTATGAAGAATGAGTACGAAAATGAGTATGGAAAATCTGTTAACTGACAATAACCGCGCCTCTCAGGCGACACAACTCCCCAAAAGCCTGAGAGACCCGCTTTTATTTCAATTTTTTTAAATTAAAACAGCCAAGTGCCGTAAAACTACCACTTTGGTAGCGCTGCTAGCCATTTAGCAAACACAAGCGGCGCCCCGAGGGGCGCCGCTTTTAAGACTCTATCGCTACCAATTACAGCAGTAAACGACGGATATCGGTCAACACATCTGCCAGGAAGGCGGTGAAGCGGGCTGCGTCAGCGCCATTGATGGCACGGTGATCATAAGAGAGTGACAGCGGCATCATTAAGCGCGGTTGGAAGGCACTGCCGTCCCATACCGGCTTCATCTGCGCTTTAGACACACCCAAAATAGCCACTTCCGGCGCGTTAACGATTGGCGTGAACGCCGTGCCACCGATCGAGCCGAGGCTCGAAATAGTGAAGCAGCCACCGGTCATCTCGTCACGCTTGAGCTTTTTGGTTTGTGCTTTCTTACCCAGATCCGCCATCTCCTTGGCAATCTCCACCAAGGACTTTTTATCTGCGTCGCGCACCACCGGCACCATCAGGCCATCGGGGGTATCAACCGCGATACCGATATGGACGTAGTTCTTCCATACCAGCGTTTCGCCATCGCCCTTCAGGCTGACGTTGAACTGCGGGAACTTACGCAGCGCAAACGCACAGGCTTTGACCATAAACGGCAGCGGCGTCAGCTTGGCGCCTTGGGCTTCCACTTCGGCCTTCATCGCCTTGCGGAACGCTTCCAGCTCGGTAATGTCCGCTTCGTCGAATTGCGTGACGTGGGGAACATTGAGCCAGCTACGATGCAGGTTAGTCGCGCCCATTTTGAGCAGGCGACCCATCGGCTTCTCTTCCACTTCACCAAACTGGCTGAAGTCGACTTCCGGAATAGGCGGAATACCCGCACCACCGGAGGCCGCAGCTGTGCCGGGCTGCGCTTTGCCTTGATTGGCAATGGCTTGCTTCACGTAGGACTGTACGTCCTCTTTAAGCACACGATCTTTCGGGCCGCTCGGCTTTACCAGTTCCAGGTCGACGCCCAGCTCACGGGCCAGCATACGTACGGCGGGGCCAGCGTGAACCAATTTGCCGTCACGCGGCTTGTGGGCCGCCATCTGCGCTTCTGGGCTGGGGGTGCCCGCTGGCGACTCAGAAGGCTTGGCGCTAGCCTTGCTCTGCTGGGCCTTTTCGGGCGCTGCTTTCTCAGGGGCAGCTTTTTTCGGCGCAGCTTTCTTACCACCGCCGCTGCCAGCCACTTCGATATAGCCAATGACATCGCCTTCCGAGACGGTGTCGCCCTCTTTGACGGTTAGCTCAAGGAGCTTACCTTTGTAGGGGCTGGGCACATCCATAGAGGCCTTGTCGGACTCTAAGGTAATCAGCGGGTCTTCTTCGTTGATCTCGTCACCGACCGCTACGCCGATTTCGATAATCGGTACGTCAGAGGCGCCAGAAATATCCGGTACGCGAATTTCTTTACGCTCCGGTTCGCCACTAGCGGCTTCTTCCTGATCATCTTCTTCAGCGGGCTCTTCCGGTTCGCTGCGGGCTTGGCTAGCGGCTTGATCATCAGAAGCTTCTTCTGCGTCATCGCCGCCTTCGCCCGCAATCTCCATCTGGCCGATCACATCGCCTTCAGAAACCGTGTCGCCTTCTTTTACAGTGAAGCTGACGATTTTGCCGCTATGAGGGCTGGGCACGTCCATGGAGGCTTTATCAGACTCCAGGGTAATCAGCGTGTCTTCGGCTTCAACCTCATCGCCTTCACTCACCGCGACTTCGATGATTTCAACGTTATCCGAGCCACCCAAGTCGGGCACCTTGATATCAACGGTTTGCTTACCACCGGCTGATTTCTTGGCAGCAGGCTTCTCGGCCTGCGGCTTTTCTTCTTGGGGCTTTTGCTTTTCTTCTTTCGCTGGGGCTGCTTCTGGCTCAGCGTCTTCGCTACTGCTGTCGCCGCCGCCTTCAACTTCCAGCTCAACGATATCGTCACCTTCGGAGACGCTATCGCCTTCCTTGACCAGCACTTTAAGTACCTTGCCGCCTTTCGGGGCCGGTACATCCATGCTGGCTTTGTCAGATTCCAGAGTGATCAGGGTGTCTTCCGCTTCAATGACGTCGCCTTCTGACACCGCAATCTCGATGATTTCGACATCGGTATCGCCACCGATATCGGGAACTTTGATGATTTCGCTACTCAAGGTCGCGCTCCTTCCAAATCGGATCGAGCCGGTGAGCATTCGCCCACCGGGCAGCGGTTTAGCTAGTCAGCGGGTTAGGCTTATTAGCGTCAATGCCGTACTTCTTCAACGCTTCGCCGACAAGCTTGCGATCAATCTCACCGCGATCAGCCAGCGCACGCAGCGCGGCTACAGTGACGAAGTAGCGATCCACTTCGAAGAAGTAGCGAAGCTTCTCGCGGGTATCTGAACGGCCAAAGCCATCGGTACCCAGTACAGTGTAGTCACCCGGCACCCAGGCGCGCACTTGGTCCGCATACAGCTTCATATAATCAGTTGAAGCGATAACCGGGCCATCGCGCCCTTCCAGGCACTTAGTCACGTGAGGCTTATTGGCCTCCGCATCTGGGCTTAGGAAGGCTTCACGGTCGAGCTGTAGCGCTTCACGACGCAGCTCGTTAAAGCTGGTCACGCTCCAGATGTCGGCGCCGATGCCCCAATCGTTCTCAAGCAGGGTGGCAGCTTCTTCGACTTCGCGCAGAATCGTGCCAGAACCCAGCAGTTGAACGCGGCCTTTGTCACCCTTGGTTTCGCGCAGCAGGTACATACCCTTGACGATATCGTCGGCCGGTACGTTCTCCAGTGCAGGATGCTCGTAGTTCTCGTTCATCACCGTCAGGTAGTAGAAGCAGTTCTCCTTATCGGTGAACATGCGCTTCAAGCCATCCTGCAGAATCACTGCCACTTCATGAGCGTAGGTGGGGTCATAGCTGCGGCAGTTGGGAATGGTGGAAGCCTGAATCAGGCTGTGACCATCCTGGTGCTGTAAACCTTCGCCGTTGAGCGTGGTGCGCCCCGCCGTGCCGCCGACCATAAAGCCGCGCGCCTGCAAATCGCCTGCTGCCCAGGCCAAATCGCCAATGCGCTGGAAGCCGAACATCGAGTAGTAGATGTAGAACGGCAGCAGCGTGACGTTGTTGTTGCTGTAAGAGGTCGCGGCAGCTATCCAGGCAGACATGGCGCCAGCTTCGGTAATACCCTCTTCAAGGATCTGACCTTTCTGATCCTCGCGGTAGAACATGATCTGGCCTTTATCCACCGGCTCGTACTTCTGGCCTTCCGAGGTGTAGATACCCAACTGACGGAACATACCTTCCATACCGAAGGTGCGTGCCTCGTCAGGGATAATCGGCACCACTTTTTTGCCAAGCGTCTTATCTTTCACCAGGCCATTCAGTACGCGCACGAACGCCATGGTGGTGGAGACTTCACGACCTTTCGAACCACCCATTTGCGAGGCAAAGGTTTTATCTTCGAGGCTGGGAATCTCCAGCGCCTCAAAGTCGCTCTGACGGCTGGGCAAGTAACCACCCAGGCGCTCGCGCTGCAGGTGCATGTACTTAAGCTCGGGAGAATCATCTTCCGGCTTGTAGTAGGGAACGTCTTTGAGCTGCTCATCGGTGATCGGAATACCAAAGCGATCGCGGAAGGTCTTGAGCGCCTCGTACTCCATGCTCTTAACCTGGTGCGCTTCGTTGGCCGCTTCACCATCGCCGCTACCCATGCCGTAACCTTTAACGGTATGGGCCAGAATAACCGTTGGCTTGCCGTTAGAGGTGTTAACCGCCTCGTGGTAGGCCGCATAAACCTTGAACGGATCGTGGCCACCGCGGTTGAGCTTCCAGATATCTTCGTCAGAGAGGTCTTTGACCATCGCTTCGGTTTCTGGGTATTTGCCAAAGAAGTGCTCACGAGTATAAGCACCGCCGTTGGCTTTGTAGTTCTGGTACTCGCCGTCGACCGCTTCGTCCATGCGCTTCTGAAGGATGCCTTTCTTGTCCTTCTCGAACAGCGGATCCCAGTGGCGGCCCCAGACGACCTTGATCACGTTCCAGCCAGCGCCACGGAAGACGCCTTCGAACTCGTCCATCACCCGCGAGTTACCGCGTACCGGGCCGTCAAGGCGCTGCAGGTTACAGTTGATGACGAAGATCAGATTGTCGAGGTTTTCACGGCCCGCCAGTGAAATGGCGCCCAAGGATTCCGGCTCGTCACACTCGCCGTCGCCCATGAAACACCAGATCTTACGGTCATACATATCTTTCAGCTCACGGTGATGCAGGTACTTCATCACGTGCGCTTGATAGATCGCTTGAATCGGGCCCAGGCCCATCGACACCGTGGGGAACTGCCAGTAGTCCGGCATCAACCACGGGTGCGGGTAGGAAGAGAGACCATCGCCATCGACTTCCTGACGGAACTTATCCATCTGCGCTTCGCTCAGGCGTCCTTCCAAATAGGAACGGGCGTAAATGCCTGGCGCCACATGCCCTTGGATATACACCAAGTCACCAGCAAAATCGCCTTGGGGCGCGCGAAAGAAGTGGTTAAAGCCTACATCGTACAACGTGGCAGACGACATGAAGCTGGCAATGTGCCCGCCCAGGCCCGGCTTGGCGCGGTTGTTACGAATCACCTGTGCGATGGCGTTATAACGGATCAAGGAGCGAATACGACGCTCCATGAACAGGTCGCCAGGCATCGGTGCTTCGCGGTGAACCGGGATCGTATTACGGTGCGGGGTTGTCACCGAGAAGGGCACCTTCATGCCGTCCCGGCGCAGGCGATCCGCCAGGCGGGTCATCAGGTAGCGGGCACGATCTTCGCCCTCACGATCCAATACCGACTCTAGGGAATCAATCCATTCCGTAGTTTCGATCGGATCGAGATCTTCTCTTGTCTCCAGACTCATAGAGGTCTCTCCGAATGACGATAAATGACAATTAGCCCCGCTACCCTAATGGGCCTGGGGCGGCGGTGTGGAAGTCCACCACGCGCCAACATTCAGCCGGTGAATAAACGCCGGATAGGGGTTTTAGCTCTACATTCAACAAGCTACGTACCGTTTTATGTAGTAAAGCTACACAAATGTCGTAAAAGTTAGCCTTTTGTATAGGGGAAGATACCGCAAAGTCGTCACGCTGCCAATTCTGTCGGGGCGGAAAAGCCTATCGAAAACAAACTATTGCACTGCAACATAAGCAAATTAAAGACCTCATTCTTCAGTATCAAATAAGCCAACAATTGTAATTAAACTACTGTTTTATTGCTTTGTTATTGAAGCACTTAGTTATTAAAACACCTAATCGCCCCCCTACTTCTCAGCCTGTGACGTTAACCGCTGCTGGAAATAAACCCAGTCAAATGCTGGGCCTGGATCTGTTTTGCGCAGCGGCGCGACATGGGCATGGCTGGTGATACGGCGGCTATTAAGCTGTGGATAGCGCGCGATTAGCCAAGTCGTTGCTTCTACCAAGGCGTTGTACTGGGCTTTGGTGTAGGGGGTAATGTCGTCCCCTTCAAGCTCAATGCCTACCGAGAAGTCGTTGAGCGCTGTTCGCCTTTTTAGCTGATATGCATCCCACCAGCAAGAGCGCCCGGCGTGCCATGCGCGCTGATCCGTATCAACAAATTGAACGCACTCTCCATCGCGACGTATTAGCAGGTGCGCAGAGACTCTCAGATGAGCTATTTCAGTGAAAAAGGGATGTTCATCTGCCACCAGCCGATTGGTAAACAGCGCCTCAATGGCATTACCGCTAAACACGCCTGGGGGCAGACTGATCGCATGCAGTAGCAGCAGCGAGACTTCGTCGCTTGGGCGAGCGTCGCAGTTGGGTGAGACCACGTGCCGAGCGCCTTCCCACCAGCCACTTAACGGTTGTTTCTCTTCCACGCGCACGCTCTCCTCTATATTAGCGCTCTCTTTCACTGCTCATTTTCACTATAATACTGGTCACACTTGACGACGTTCTGAGAACTCACTGCCATGCATTATCAATCCGCTCTTGCAGAAGAAATCCGCGCCAGCGCTGCTCGTCTGCTAGCCGAAGACGTGGGCCCAGGTGATATTACCGCGCAATTGATCCCTGAACACCAGTGGGCCAGCGCCGATGTGATTACCCGTGAAGCCGCGGTGCTGTGCGGTGCACCTTGGGTGGATGAGCTTTTTCGCCGCCTGGATAACCGAGTAAGCCTGAACTGGCACGCCGCTGATGGCGATAGACTTGAGGCTGGCCAGTGTTTTTTAACCCTGGAAGGCCCCGCCCGCATCCTGCTCACCGGCGAGCGTGCGGCGCTTAACGTGCTGCAAACGCTGTCTGCCACTGCGACCGCCACCCGTGCTTATGTCGACCTGATTGAAGGTACTGGCGTGCGCCTGCTCGATACCCGCAAAACGCTACCCGGCATGCGCTTGGCGCAAAAATATGCGGTCACCTGCGGTGGCGGCCATAACCACCGCATTGGTCTATGGGACGCGTTTTTGATCAAAGAGAACCACATTGCTGCCTGTGGGGGCATTCAAGCAGCCGTTGCACAAGCACGCAAGCTGGCCAGTGACCTCCCAGTGGAAGTGGAAGTAGAAACCTTTGAAGAGCTGGATCAGGCGTTGGCAGCGGGTGCCGATATTATTATGCTCGACAACTTCGCCATTGAAGACCTGCACGTTGCGGTAGAAATTAACGGCGGCAGAGCCACCCTGGAAGCATCAGGCAATGTGGACGACGCTACGCTACGGGCAATCGCCGATACCGGCGTTGACTGTATCTCTAGCGGTGCGCTAACCAAGGATATCGCCTCAATCGACCTATCGATGCGCATAACCCGCAGCTATAATGTGTAGCTAGACTTACGTTTCCACGGCGTTAAGTGCCTTGGAAAGTCGATACCGCTTGAGCGATTCACCACTGCGCTCCACCCACTGCTCGCCGTGGTTTTCCCAGCCGCGGCGCATTAGACGCTCGTAAAGCATCGAACTGGCCTCAATCTCCACCTTGCCTTTGCCCTGTTCGAGCAGCATACGCTCAGCGTGAACCAGTAGCGTGGTGCCAATGCCGCGACCAGCAAGAGAAGGCCAGACATAGAGCGTTTCAATCCGCCCGGCATCTAAATCTACTTCCAAAAACCCCACGCAGCGTCCATCACAGGTAGCAATTAACGTGGTATACAGCGCTTGCCGCACTGCCCAGGCACTGCCTTCACGGGGTAGCGCTTGCGCCCATGCCCGCCGCTCATCCAGCGTATAGTGGGTAGCAGCCCCTTGCATGACGGCGTGGTAAAACACTTCTGCCTGATCGGCGGCATCGCGTGCCAGTGCCGCGCGATACATAACCCGCGCACTCGTTGGCGCTTGCTGCTCATCGCTATTACTCATGCGTCACCTCTGCACTGTTCAGCTAACATTTGGTCAATGCCTATTCAAGCAAGACCTCTTCGATCACGCCGCTTTAGATCACACCCTATTGGGTCACGCTTAAGCCATCGGCTGCTTTATACTGTTTTATACTACGCCAATAAATCCTAGCAAAAGGCAGTGTGATGGACGATGCCCCTAACAGCGAGCACTTTACGCTATCGCCCATTGGCCACATGGTCAGCGACTACCCTGACAAATTCGGCATTCCGCGCCAACCAGGGCTCGCACCCGCGGCTAACGCCAAGCTTGTGCTCGCCGCCCCCTACAATGACCCTCTCGCCGTGCGTGGTTTAGAAGACTTCAGCCACCTGTGGTTAAGCTTTATATTTCATCAAAGCCCGCAACGCTGGTCGCCGCTGGTGAGGCCGCCACGGTTGGGCGGTAATAAAAAAGTGGGCGTTTTTGCCAGCCGTAGCACCCATCGCCCTAATCGTCTGGGGCTATCACTGGTAAGGCTAGTCGGTATCGACACTCAGCAAGGCGTCGTTTTGGCGTTACAGGGCTGCGACTTAGTGAGCGGCACGCCGGTGGTTGATATCAAACCCTACTTGCCCTGGGCTGAATCTCAGCCTGATGCAAAGGCTGGTTTTGCGCCGCAGACGCCGTCACTGTTGGCGGTGTCGTTTCACCCAGCGGCACTGGACACCCTCACCCAACGCTCAGACAGCGCCACGCTGCATGCATTAATTGAGCAAGTACTAAGCCAGGACCCACGGCCCGCCTATAAGCAAAAAGAGTTAGCGTCTAAACGACTTTACGGGGTACGCCTGCGCGATGTAGACGTTAAGTTTCGTCAGCGTCAACAAGGCGAAGCCACCACCTTAGAGGTGATGGCTATCGAACCTTACGACGAGCGATAAAACAATGATGACGTTTTAAGCGGGAAAGGTAATACCCAGGCGGCGACCAACTTCTTCATACGCCTCAATCACGCCGCCCAACCCCTGGCGGAAGCGATCCTTATCCAGCTTTTCACGGGTGTTAGCGTCCCAAAGGCGGCAACCATCCGGCGAGAACTCATCCCCTAATACCACCTCACCCTTGAAGACACCAAACTCAAGCTTGTAATCCACCAGCAGCATATCGCCCTCGGCAAACAGCGCTTTGAGGATATGGTTAACCTTGAAGGTCAATGCTTTCATTTTGGCGAGCTGCTCGGGCGTTGCCCAACCGAAGGTCTCCGCCAACGACTCGTTAATCATCGGGTCGCCCTTCTCGTCGTTCTTCAAGAACAGCTCGAAGGTAGGCGGTGTTAGTGCAATACCCTCTTCCACACCTAACCGTTTTACCAAACCACCGGCGGCGATATTGCGCACTACGCACTCCACCGGGATCATCTGCATTTTTTTGACCAGACTCTCCGTACTGGAGAGCTGTTTTTCAAAGTGAGTGGGAATGCCCGCTTCCTGCAGCCGCTCCATAATGAAGGCGTTAAAGATGTTATTGACCATTCCCTTACGGGCCAGCGACTCCACTTTTTTGCCATCGAAGGCGCTGGTGTCATCACGAAAGTTAAGCACCAACAAATCCGGATCGTCGGTGGTATACACAGATTTCGCCTTACCGGCGTAGAGTTCTTGGCGCTTTTCCATGGGGGCTCCGTAAGGGATCAAGGGTCAATAAATTAACGTAAATAACCGGAGACACGCTCAAGCAGCTCGCGCTGATCATCGGCGCTGAATGCCCGTTCGCTGGCGTTGATGGCACGCAGGATCGTCTTGTCGCCGTCAGGCTGTAAGGCAAGGCGGATCTCTTGGGACATTTTGCGTACGTCCGCGCTGAATACCATTTGCAGCGGGTTACGATTGCGCTCGGTTTCGGTCATATATTCAACCAGGAACTCGTGGCTACTGGGGTCAGAGGCAAGCAAGTCGCGCTGTCCTTCCTGAGCAAAATCCAGTTCAAGGTAGTGGTTCAGTTCAGCCCATACGCGGTCCACCGGCTGCGGAATAACCACTTCCCACTCTTCACCCTGCTGGCGAACTTGTAACGTTTGCTCATCGGTAAGGCGCTGAGCGGTCCAGGAAGATGACACGCTGGCAGAAGCGCTGCGTGCACTTAGATGGCTTTCCAGTGCGTCCAGACAGCTAGTCATGGTTTGCCCACCGCTTTCACAGCGAACTTCGCTACTGCCTGCGCGCAGCGCACTCTGCAGGCGTATTTCCCCCTGGGACGTCACGATAACGCCCTGGGACGCGCTGCTCTGCAGCACATTCAGCTGTCGGCTGCGTACAAACTCTTCCAACTGCGGCCACACCGTACCGGTGTCGGCGGCCACCACTAGCCAGGTTTGATCACCGACTTCGCGGCGCTCAACGTACTCAGGCTCTAAGCCACTGCCAATAGCCAGTGATTGGGGCGGACGAATTTCTGCCGCTTCGTCAAGCCGTGTCCCTTGGGTGGCGGCTTGAGGAACCGGCAGCGCATCGCGGTAACGTTGGGGATTACGGGTCTCTGGCAACACCAACGGAGGCGCCGGAGCAGCCTCGGTGTAGTCCAGGTTACGGTCGTGGTAAAAACCATCCCGTGCGCAACCAGAGAGCGCGACAGCCGCTGCGAGTGCCAGCGGAACCCATTTAAGCGCACGTATTTCAAGCACAGAGCTCATCAAGCCACCTTAAGTCAACAAATCAGGTACCCAGCTCAACTTATCGCTGAGCTGGGTAGCAAAGGGTATTGCGCCAGGTTACTCCTCTACGACGCCTGCCATCTGCAGCGCTTCGCTCACCGTGGCGTGGTACTTTTCAGACAGCCAGGTTAGCGGTAAACGAAGGCCTGCGTCCGCATAACCCATGCGATTAAGCGCCCACTTCACGGGAATAGGATTCGACTCTATGCCCAAATTGGTGTGTAGCGGCATCAGACGGGTATTAATCTGGTGGGCTTTATCAGCATCACCGGCCACGGCAGCGGTGCACAGATCATGCATCGCCCGTGGGGCAACATTCGCCGTCACGGAGATATCGCCATGGCCACCCATCAACATAAAGTCACAGGCGGTCGCATCGTCGCCGGAGTAGAGCATAAAGCCACTGCCCTTTAGACGTGAGATTAGATCTTCCGCACGCTCCAGGTTCCCTGTTGCGTCTTTCAAACCAATAATATTATCGACATCGGCCAAGCGTAAGACGGTCTCGTTGTAGAGATCAGAGCAGGTACGGCCCGGCACGTTATACAGAATCACCGGCAGTTTGCTGCCTTCCGCGACCGCTTTAAAGTGCTGATACAGGCCTTCCTGGGTGGGCTTATTATAGTAAGGGCACACTGACAAGCAGTAATCGGCCCCGACTTCCCCGGCGTAACGCGCCAGCTCAACCGCCTCAGAAGTGGCGTTAGCCCCCGTCCCTGCGATAACCGGAATACGACCATTGACCTCTTCGACAACGCTGCGAATCACATCAAAGTGCTCCGCGAAGGACATGGTAGTAGGTTCGCCCGTCGTGCCAGCAGCCACAATGCCATCGGTGCCATTTTCGAGATGGAAGTTCACCAGACGACGAAGCGCCTCCCAGTCGATGTCGCCATTGACCTTCATAGGCGTCGCCAGGGCGACAATGCTGCCTGTGATCATCCGTTTATTCCTCACCAGCCAAAGTGTGATATCAACTATCTGTGTTTTAAGTGCTATGTATTTTACGTGCTATGTCTTTAGCAAACTGGGCGCCATCGCGATACTTTGTATAAGGCGCTGGCGTTCCACAGAGAGCAAATGGTACTCAGGCGATTCGAGCCTGTACAGCGTAAAGCGGTGCAAGTTTGTCACCGGCCTGGTTTGAGCTTTGACAACTGCCCCTGGCTTTCGTGTAATCGCGCGTGACTACTAATCTTAACACCCACCCTCAAAAGGACGCCTTATGTCTGTTGAAATTGGTCAACCCGTTGCTGACTTTTCCGCTACTGCAACTGGTGATTCCACCGTGACGCTATCGGAACTGCACGGCAAACAAGTGGTTATTTATTTCTACCCCAAAGCCAGCACCCCAGGCTGCACCACCGAGGGGGGTGACTTTCGCGACCGTAAAACCGCCTTCGATGCTGCCAATACGGTCATCCTCGGCGTCTCTCGCGACGGCCTACGTGCGCAGGAGAACTTTAAAGCCAAACAGGATTTTAATTTTGATCTTATCTCTGACAAGGACGAAAACGTCTGCACGCTGTTTGACGTTATCAAGCTCAAGAAAATGTACGGCAAGGAGCATCTCGGCATAGAGCGCAGCACCTTCTTGATTGATAAAGAGGGCAAGCTCGCCAACGAATGGCGTGGTGTTAAGGTGCCTGGTCATGTTGATGAGGTACTCGCCGCGGCTGAACAACTTAACGCTGCCAGTTAACCCCTATGCCCGCGCTGAGGATACCCAGCGCGGGCCGTGTTTAAGCGCTACGCTTACTCTTTTGCTGGGGCTTGCAAGCTACGACGCTCCTCTCGCTCCTGCATACTACGCGGCCAAGCGTAGATCAGCGCTTTCAGCAGCGTCGCTAATGGAATAGCAAAGAAAATACCCCAGAACCCCCAAATCCCGCCGAAGAACAACACCGCCACAATGATAGAAACCGGATGGATATTGTTAGTTTCAGAAAATAGTACCGGGGCTAATACGTTGCCATCCAGCGCTTGAATCACTCCATAAGCTACTAGCACATACACAAACTCCTCGCTGAGCCCGAAGTGAAACCCAGCGACCGCAGCCACCGGCAGTGTTGCCACCGCCGCCCCGATATACGGCACCAATACAGAAAACCCCACCAGAACGGCCAACAGCGCCGTATAAGGCAATCCAAAGAAGGCAAAGGTAAAGAACGTTACGGTGCCCACGATAATGATTTCAATGAACTTGCCGCGGATATAGTTGGCAATTTGATCATCCATTTCACGCCAAATACGTGATAACAGCGTGCGTTTTTGGGGCAGCAGCGACAGCATAAAGCCAACCAATACATCGCGATCCTTGAGCATGAAGAAGACCAGAATCGGCACCAGCACCAGATAAATAATCAGCGACATAATATTGCCTAGCGATGCCAGCGAAAGCGTTAAGGCGCGCTGCCCTAACTGGCTGATCTCGCGGCTCGCCACGCCTATCCAGTTCTGCATCTGGTCCGGCGTAATAATGTTGGGGTAGCGCGCTTGCAGCTCATCCAGCCAGCCTTGACCACTGGCGAACATCCTCGGTGTTTCTTGTACCAACCCCACTAACTGATTCCAAATCAGCGGCATTAAAATAAACGCCAGGGTTAACAAGACACTAATAAACGCCAGGAATACCATGATCACCGCCAGCAAATGCGGCAACCCACGGCGGGTAAGTGCGCTCACCACGCCTTGTAGTAGAAACGCAATTACCAGTGCAGTGAAAAACGGTGCCAGCATACGGCCAAACCAAATGATCGCCGCAAAACCTGCCACCAATACTACCAGCAGAATCAGCGCCTCTTCGTCGGAGAAGTAGCGCTCAACCCAGCTTTTTAAAATCGTACGCAGGGTCATGAGTGACCATCCCCGGCTTTACGAATCCAGTACACATAAACATCGTCACGCTGTTCACGGCCTTCCAGGGTATGCGCACTTTGATCGGTAAACGACGCCATATCCCGCCACGAACCGGCGTCCGTTGAACGCACCTCCAGCAACTGACCTGCTGCCAAGGTAGCTAAGGCTTGCTTAGCTTTCAGCAGTGGCAATGGGCAATGCAGCCCACAAGCGTCAAGCACCGTATCGGGTTGAAAGCCCCCGGTTTGCTCAGACATATACTCTCCCTCAAAATGACCTGCCTATTCACGGCATAGATTTGTAAATGTTGCTGCATATACATTGTGTAATAGACGCTGCCGCATAAACTGTCTTGTTAGCGATTGATTTCACTAGGTCGTCGATTTAACGGCACTTCCCCGTCTTTATCAATGTCATAGTATTAATCAATGTCATACCCTGACTGTAGCGTTTAACCATCACCCATGAGGATGCCATGCCGACCTTTCCTACCGCTTACCCAGGCTGGATATGTGCGTTCGCTTGTGCCTGTGGCAGTTTACTTTTTAGCCCCCCAAGCGTTGCCATCAACGATTACGGCCTGCCAAGCCTGGGGGCGGCGTCTACCTCGGTCAGCAATGAAGAGTACCGCCTGGGCCGCGCGTGGTTACGACAGTTTCGTGCTCAAGCCCCCCAGTGGCAAGATCCTATTACCAGCGACTACCTGGAAAGCCTGATTGCCCGGCTCGCCCCCCATAGCAAGATTAATGGTCTACGCACTATTACCGTGATGGTGGATAACGAATCGCTTAACGCCTTTGCCGTGCCTGGCGGGGTGGTAGGCATCAATTCAGGGCTGTTCGCGTTTGCCGAAGATGAAGGTGCCTTCGTTTCAGTGCTGGCGCATGAGTTGGGCCATCTCTCTCAACGCCACTATGCGCGGGGAAGCGCACGGGCAGCACAAACCCAACTGCCCGCCATGGCGGCCATGCTAGCCGGCATGCTAATTGCCGCGAGTGGCGGCGGTGATGCGGGCATAGCGGCCGCCATGGGCTCCCAAGCAGCGCTAATACAGGATCAGCTCAGCTATTCACGTTTATTTGAACAGGAAGCCGACAACCTAGGCCTCCAGGCGATGGCCGATGCGGGCTACGACCCAGAGGCCATGGTGCGCATGTTCGCCGCTATGCAGCGCATGGCCCGTCTGCAGGGCGATACACCGCCGGAGTTCCTGCTTAGCCACCCGGTCACCGATAGCCGCTTAACCGCTGCCCAGGATCGCGCTGCCCAGCTCAATGTCGCCGATGCCTATACCAGCGACACCCTTTACGACATGATGCGCGCCCGCGCCCTGTTGAGCATTTATGCCAACACGCCTGAGCAAGCGGCTTCGCGCCTTGCCCAAGAAGGCGCTGACGAGACTGCCCAGGACTATCTGGACGCCTTGATCGCTGCCCGTAACGGCCAGACTGATAATGCCTTACAACGCCTTGATCAACTTGCCAGTCAGCAGCCTGACTTTGCCATGCTCCCCGCCTCTGCCGCGAGCGTCGCCTTAGAGGCCGGTCAGTACGATGAGGCCATCCAGCGCAGCCAGCGATTGCTGCGTTTTATGCCTAACTACCTGCCTGCTCAACTGATATTGGCCGAAGCACAGCTACAGCGTGACCCTCAATCGGCTTACAACGTGTTACGGGACATGGCCGATCAGCACCCAGAAAACCCTCAGGTCTTCAATCTATTAGCTGAAGCCGCCGGACGCAGTGGTCATGATGGCTGGGGGCATTTGGCTCGCGCTGAGCACCTGCAATTGACGGGCCGGGTAGACCGCGGCATTCGCCAGCTCTCCATTGCTCGCGATGCGGCGGAACGTGAAAATGATCAGCAGGTAGTAGCCAGGATTGAACAGCGCCGCGAGGCCTTTATTGAATATCGCGAAGCGCTGGAAGATTTCAACTAAATCTAGGTCAACAAAACCTGTGTCATTGCGAGGAGCGCAGCGACGCGGCAATCTTAACCAGCGGTTGCAATATCCCCAAGATTGCTTCACTTCGTTCGCAATGACATTCGGTTAATCTTTTCTCGCTAGGCGTTGAAATTAAGCATCCGCTCCAGCGGCATCAGGGCCTTCAAACGCATCGACTCATCGACCTGAATCTCACCACTTCCCTCGCGCAATGCACCCGCCAGGTTATCCAGCGCGTTCATGGCCATCCAGGGACAGTGCGCGCAGCTGCGACAGGTAGCGCCGTTACCGGCGGTGGGCGCTTCAAACAGGGTTTTATGGGGCACCGCCTGCTGCATCTTGAAAAAGATGCCTCGGTCCGTCGCCACAATCAGCTTATCGTTAGGTAGCTCTTTAGCGGCCTTGATCAACTGCGAAGTGGAACCTGCCACGTCGGCCAGCTTCACCACCGGCTCGGGCGACTCGGGGTGCACCAAGACAGCCGCATCGGGATAGATCCGCTTAAGGTCTTCAACGCCTTTGGCCTTGAACTCTTCATGGACGATACAGGCGCCGTCCCACATCAACATATCGGCACCGGTTTTCTTCTGAATATAGCCGCCCAAATGCTTATCGGGCGCCCAGAGAATTTTCTCGCCCCTGGCCTGTAGGTGCTCAATTACCTCTACTGCAATTGATGAAGTCACCACCCAATCCGCTCGCGCCTTAACCGCCGCTGAGGTGTTGGCATACACCACCACGGTGCGATCCGGGTGCGCATCACAAAAAGCGCTGAATTCATCGGCAGGGCAGCCAATATCCAGTGAACAGGTCGCTTCCAGGGTGGGCATGAGCACGCGCTTTTCCGGCGACAGTATCTTGGCGGTCTCGCCCATAAAACGGACACCGGCGACAACCAGCGTGGTGGCGTCGTGACGGGCACCAAAGCGTGCCATTTCTAGCGAATCGGCAACGCAGCCGCCGGTCTCTTCAGCGAGTTGCTGAATAGCATCATCGGTGTAGTAATGCGCGACCAAAACAGCGTTATGAGCTTTCAATAGCTGCTTGATTTCTTCGACCCTTGCCAAATCTTCCGCCGAAATCCGGGTCGGACAGTACGCAACGGGCAACGGAGCACTCAGCTCTGCTTGAGTAGTCATAATAGTCATCGTGTCTACCACTGTGACGAGCAGGGAATCCCCCTGCTAAACACTGGGTCACGGCACAGGCGCGTTTCGCTCTATTCCCGCACCGCTCGCGTGCGATCGGCCGCTACGTCTCTCGTGGTGGCCTATCGTCTGAATATCTATTCTAGCCCATTCTGATTGGAAATAGCTGCCCACTGCAAACAGATTGTCACGTAGAGGCATTACCCAAAAGTGCTTCTCACCCGCATAGCAAAACGCCCCTGGCAGCTATGCTGCCAGGGGCGTTGAATCTGGTGGGTCGTGCAGGATTCGAACCTGCGACCAATTGATTAAAAGTCAACTGCTCTACCAACTGAGCTAACGACCCAAATTTGCGCTGCTACATCATCATACTGTCTTCGTTCACAACCACCCGACGCCACTTGCTGTTTAAACATATCGTAAAAACAACGGCTTCAATGGTGGGTCGTGCAGGATTCGAACCTGCGACCAATTGATTAAAAGTCAACTGCTCTACCAACTGAGCTAACGACCCGCCTGAACGGATGCATATCCTACGCTTACACCCTTTTGATAGCAAGTGTTTTTTAGTCTCGGATAACAGAAATGAATCATACAACGTGCCTGACTGATCAATATAAACCGGTTCAGGCACGTTCACTTACCTATTTAGCGGGCTTTGTTAACGGGCTTTGCTTTTCGGTTTACGCATCGCTTGAACCGGCTTACGCTTGTGCTTATCGCGGTTCCAGCGGTTCTTTTCATCAGGCGTCAACGCAGGCACTTTACGGGTTTCTAAGTTAGCCAATGTCGCTAAGTCGTCCACCTCATCCTGGTTAAGTTCAACCCATTCACCGGCTTTAGCGCGCTTATCGAGGAAGATGTTGCCGTAACGCACGCGTTTCAGGCGACTCACCGTGAGGGCTTGCGACTCCCAAAGGCGCCGCACTTCGCGGTTACGACCTTCCAAAATTACCACGTGGAACCAGGTATTGATGCCTTCGCCGCCAAACTCCTGCACATCCGTGAAGCGAGCCGGGCCGTCTTCCAGCATAACGCCATCGACCATCGCCAGGATATGCTCCCGCTTCACTTCACCCATTACGCGAACGGCATACTCACGCTCCACCTGGGTAGAGGGATGCATCAAGCGGTTGGCCAACTCGCCATCCGTGGTAAACAGCAGCAAACCGCTGGTGTTAATATCCAGGCGACCAATCGCAATCCAGCGCTCGCCTTTCAAGCGCGGCAAGCGTTCAAATACGGTGCGCCGACCTTCCGGGTCTTTGCGTGTGCACAACTCGCCTTCCGGCTTGTTGTACATAATCACTCGACGCGGCACTTCCTCTTCAGGGCGCAGCGATACCGGGCGGTCATCAAAGCTGACTTTATCCCGCGCTTCAACACGGTCACCCAGCTTGGCCACCTGGCTATTCACCTTTACACGGCCATCGGAAATTGCCGTTTCCATCTCACGCCGTGAGCCAAGGCCTGCGCGGGCCAGGACTTTTTGCAGCTTTTCGCTGGTAGGGGGCGTGGTGCTATCACTCTGACTCATGGTCGTCTGACCTCACATCGGTAGTCTGCGTGCGCTCGCGCTCTTCTTCGTTCGCGCGCTGCGCACGTGCCGCCAACCGTGCCTGTAAATCGGCAAAGCTTAGCGGCTGGGTTAACGCCGTCTCGGCGTGCGTATCGGCTGTTTCAGCCGACGTTATGTCTTCTTTCTGGGGTGGCGCATCCTGCACCGTTTTGATCGTTTCGTCTAGTGCTTCGTGGTCTGAACCGGTGTCTTGTTCTTCCTGGATGACAGTATCATTGGTCATCCCTGTGTCTTCAGGTATTTCGCTCTCGTCCCAGTTCGCCAGGGTGTGCATCGGCGGCAGCGCATCGAGCGTTTTTAATCCAAAGTCATCTAAAAAGCTCCGCGTGGTGGCATATACCGCCGGGCGCCCCGGCACATCCCGGTGGCCCACTACGCGAATCCAACCGCGCTCCGCCAGGGTGCGCATGATTGAACTGCTTACACTGACCCCACGCACCTCTTCGATATCGCCACGAGTAACCGGCTGGCGGTAGGCGATCAGCGCCAGCGTTTCCAGCAGCGCCCGTGAGTAGCGCTGGGGGCGCTCGTCCCATAACCGCGACACCCATTGCGACAGACGCGGGCGAATGCGTAGCTGATAGCCTGAGACCGTTTCCAATAACTCTAGTGCCCCAGCCGAATGGCGCAGCTGTAAGCGCTCAAGGACATCGCGAAACTCCTTGCGAGTCGGGCATTCGCCTTCAAGAAAAAGCGTTTCTAGACGTTCAAGGGGTAACGGTTCACCAGCGGCCAGGAGCGCTGCTTCAATAATGTCATCTAACGCGTTGGCGGCGTTACTCATGGCGTCTCTTCTCCAGGTTCAAAGGCGGACTCACCATAGGCATCGTCTTCTATCTCGTTCTCCTCAAAAGCGCCCTCTTCGTCGTCGGCCAGGGCGGCACGCCGAGCACGTACGTGAATCGGCGAAAGCGGTGCATTCTGAACAATTTCAATCATGGCTTCTTTGGCCAGCTCTAGAATTGCCATAAAGGTCACGACCACGCCAGCCCGCCCTTCTTCTAAGGTGAACAGCGCTTCAAAGGGGGTATAACGTTGATGCGCATCATCGTGGCTGAGTAACTCCATAATCTTGAGCATGCGCTCGCGGGTAGATAGCACCTCGCGACTGATCTGGTGGGCTTGCACCAGCTCGGCGCGCTTGAGAATATCCGAAAGCGCGCTGAGCAATTCATCCAATTCCACCTCAGGGTGAATCACACGAGATTCCAGCGGAGGTAAGCCCGCCTGCACGCTGAACCAGTCACGCCCCATGCGCGGTAGCGTATCCAGTGTCTCGGCTGCCTCTTTGAGGCGTTCGTACTCCTGCAGGCGTCGGATAAGCTCTGCGCGAGGATCCTCCTCATCATCGCCCTCAGCCTTCGGTGGGCGCGGCAACAGCGTTCGCGACTTGATCTCAGCGAGCATAGCGGCCATCAGCAGGTACTCACCCGCCAGCTCGATCTCCATGGCCTTCATCAGCTCCACATACTCGATGTACTGGTGAGTAATGGTGGCCACATTGATGGTCAGAATATCCAGATTCTGACGCCGAATCAGGTAGAGCAGTAAATCCAGCGGGCCTTCAAAAGTCTCCAGAAAGACGCGCAGTGCCTCGGGAGGAATATACAAATCCTCCGGCATTTGCGTTATCTGCTCATTGAACAGGCGCCCAAACGAAACCGCCACTGGGTCAGTGGTCGCAGCGTCAGGATTTTCTAGCTCAGTCGTATCGCTTGGCGTCTCGCTCACGCGGGTCGGCTCTCCTGGTAAAAGGGGATCAACACAATCGCACAGTTTAGCAAAGTCGACACCCTTAGCGACGCCCAAGTCGCAGGTAATGAAAGCGCATCACCCTGCCTCCACCGCTTTACGATAGCGTCCTTCGTAATCAAACAGCTTGTCGCGGATTTGGAAATGCCGACCCACTTTACGGCCTACGACAAAATCAGGATGGCGCAGGCGGCGCTGCTCGGCGACTACCTCATCAGCGCTCAACGGCTGCCATTTGCCGCCTGGTGCGCGCAGGTGATAGCGCAGAAATGCGGCATAAAAGGCGCGCCGTTGAGCAGGCGTTTCCAGTGCGAACCACTCGGAGAGCTGGGTGCCATCTTCATCGTGGTAAGTCACTTTCAAACGCGGCAGGCCACGACCATTGGTCGTCGCTTCCAGTTGCATACCGCTTACTCGCAATACTTTGGCATCTTTCAGCTTTAGGGCATCTTTTAGCTTGTCATCTGCGTCCACCAACAGCTTGTCGCAGCCATGGCAGCGCCGGGCAGCGATATCATTTTCGGCACCGCACTCATCGCAAACTTTAAAGCGAAACCGGAAGTCACACTGATGGCGCTTACCCTCATCATCTTCCATTAGCCCCTGGCACCGGCGGCCAAAGTGCTCGATGACGATGTCACCATCTCGCTTGCCCCAGTATAGGTTGGCATGGCCGCAAGCGGGGCACTCGACTTGAACCGGCTCACTATCGCTATCTGGCTTCGGTTCGCCCACTTCCGGCGCGAAGATATCCCAGGGATTACCGGCGTAATCCAGAATCAGGCAGTCGTTTTTGCCCGGCGACAAACGCAGTCCTCTACCCACCATCTGTTGATAAAGGCTAACCGACTCAGTGGGGCGTAAAATAGCGATCAGATCCACGTGGGGAGCATCGAAACCGGTGGTCAGCACCGCGACGTTAACCAGATATTTCAGCTCACGTGCTTTGAAGACATCAATCAGCGCTGTGCGCTCCTGGGAGGGGGTCGCACCGGTGATAAGCGCCGCTTCGGCTCGCGGCAAATAGCCGATAATTTCTTCGGCATGGGCCACCGTGGCGGCAAAGATCATTATCCCCTGGCGATCAGCCGCGCGTTCGACGATTTGCCCGATAATACCCGGCGTTGCCCGGCTACCCGCCACCACGCGATTGAGTTCCTCCTCCTGAAAAAAACCGCTTGAAGAGGGATTAAGGGCTGAGAAATCATAGCCCTCAATGGCCATATCCAGGCGTTTGGGGGCCGCCAGATAACCCTGCTTCACCATCAGCCGCAGCGGCTGCTCAAAGACACAGTCGCGAAAAAAGCTCTCTTCACTGCCCCTGACCATACCGTGGTGATGGCGGTAATAGATAAACCCCTGCCCTAACCGATACGGCGTCGCAGTGAGCCCGAGAATTTTAAGCTGTGGGTTTTGGCTCCGCAGGTGTTCAATCACCTGGCGGTAGCTTGCGTCCTCGTTAAGCGATACGCGGTGACTCTCATCGATGACCAGCAAGGTAAAATTAGCGTCATTAAAGCGATCTAAGTTGCGCACCACCGACTGCACCGAGCCAAAGACCACTTGCCGACTCGCCTCTTTACGCTTTAGGCCCGCGCTAAAAATATCGGCCTCAAGCCCATAAGCCTGATACTTGGCATGGTTCTGCTCCACCAGCTCGCGTACGTGAGCGAGCACCAGTACACGCCCACGCGCAAGACGCGCCAGCTCGGCAATCACCAGGGATTTACCGCTGCCGGTAGGCAGCACCACCAACGCCGGCTCACTGGAAGCACGAAAATGCACGACCACCCGTTTTACCGCTTCCTGTTGGTAGGAGCGCAATTGGGGCGTCTGGGCTATGGATGAGAAAGGCGGCCCTGAGGCCGCCTTGTGGTGTTGCGTCATCATTCACCTATGCGGGTGTATCCGTTAGCCCAACCAAACGCGAGCGTTGCGGAATAGGCGCAGCCAAGCACCATCTTCAGTCCACTCCGCCGGACGCCAAGAGTTGGTGACCGCCCGAGCGACACGTTCAGGGTGCGGCATCATGATAGTCACGCGGCCATCGGGCGTGGTTAGCCCCGTAATACCCGACGGCGAGCCGTTAGGGTTCGCCGGGTAGCGGGTCGTCACTTGGCCATAGTTGTCGATGTAGCGAAGCGCAATCTGGCTGCTCGACTGCATGCTACGCAGATGAGCGCTGTCACGGAACGCCGCCTGCCCCTCACCATGAGCAACCGCAATGGGCAGCTTGGAGCCTTCCATGCCGGCAAGCAGAATCGAAGGACTCTTCTCAACCCGCACCATGGAGACCCGCGCTTCAAACTGCTCAGACTCATTGCGCACAAACGTCGGCCAATTTTCAGCGCCAGGAATCAACGATTTGAGCTGAGAGAGCATCTGACAGCCATTGCAGACACCCAATGAGAAACTATCGTCTCGGGCGAAGAACGCCGCAAACTGTTCACGGGCGCGTTCGTTGAACAGCACCGATTTAGCCCATCCGCCGCCTGCGCCTAGCACGTCGCCATAAGAGAAGCCGCCACAGGCGACAAGGCCCTTGAATTCATCCAGCGAAACACGCCCTTCAAGGATGTCACTCATGTGTACGTCAACTGCTTCAAACCCGGCTTTATCGAAGGCCCAGGCCATTTCCACCTGGCCATTGACGCCCTGCTCGCGCAGTACGGCCATGGCAGGTTTAGCGGTATTAACAAACGGTGCGCTTATGTCGTCGTTGATATCAAACGTGGGCGTCGCGGAGAGCCCTGGATCACGGCTATCGAGCAGGTTGTCGAATTCGTTCTTGGCGCACTCAGGGTTATCGCGCAGCGCCTGCATGCGATAACTGGTTTCAGCCCAGGTGCGCTGAGTGAGCAGACGCGTGGTTTCCAGCAAGGGCTCTTCAAATAGCGTGACGCGCACTTGGTCGTCGTAACGGGGACGAGCAATCACGCCACAGGTTTCGATACCGGCCACGGCAAACTGCGCCAGCACTTCTTCAGTGTGTTGACGATTGACCTGAATGACCGCGCCCAGCTCTTCGGAGAACAACGCATTCAGTGCCTCTACCGGCTCATCGATCATCCAGTCAAGCTTGATCTCAAGCCCCGCATGGGCCGCAAAGGCCATTTCCAGCAGGGTGACCAACAGGCCGCCATCGCTGCGATCGTGGTAGGCCAATAGCTTACCGTCGCGGTTAAGGCCCTGAATGACCTCGAAGAAGGCTTTAATATCCTCCGGGTCGTCTACATCAGGGCAGTCGTTACCCACCTGGCCGTATACTTGCGCCAAGGCAGAACCACCCAAGCGGTTCTGACCGCTGCCCAGGTCGATCAAAATCAGATCAGATTCATCTTGATCCAGATTGATCTGCGGCGTAAGCGTTGCCATTGCATTGGTGACCGGCGCGAAGCCCGTGACGACCAGCGAAAGCGGCGACGTTACGCTCTTGTCTTCGCTTTCACCTTGGTCGTTCTCATCAGTCCAGGCGGTGCGCATGGACATCGAATCCTTGCCCACCGGAATCGCAATGCCCAATGCCGGGCACATCTCCATGCCCACGGCGTAAACAGCATCATAAAGCGCTTGATTTTCACCGGGGTGGTCAGCAGCGCTCATCCAGTTAGCGGAGAGCTTGATATCGCTAAGCTTGGCAATTGGCGCGGCCGCCAGATTGGTAATTGCTTCGGCAACGGCCAAGCGAGCGCTTGCCGCGGGGTTGATCAACGCCACCGGCGGACGCTCCCCCAACGCCATGGCTTCACCGGCCTGGGTATCATAGCTTGCCGTGGTAACCGCCACATCGGCTACCGGCACCTGCCAGGGGCCGACCATTTGATCACGGGCCACTTGGCCGGTAATCGAGCGATCGCCAATGGTGATCAGGAAGCTTTTGGAGGCGACTGTCGGCAGGCGCAGCACCCGATCCAGCGCTTCGCGAAGGTCAAGATTATCGAGCATCATGCCCGAGAGTTCGGGATCGTGGCGTTCAAACTCACGCTGCATTTTGGGTGCTTTGCCGAACAGCACGCTCATCGGCAAATCGACCGGCTTGCTGCTGAAATGGCCATCGCGCACTTCCAAATGGTGCGCTTCCATCGCTTCACCAACTACGGCATAAGGGCAACGTTCGCGCTTACACAGCGCGTCAAAGGTGTCCAGGTCTTCGGGCGCGACGGCTAGCACGTAGCGCTCTTGCGCCTCATTGCACCAGATTTCCAGCGGGCTCATGCCCGGCTCAGCATTTGGCACCGCGCGCAAATCAAAGCGGCCGCCACGGTTGCCGTCTTTGACAAGCTCCGGCAAAGCGTTGGAAAGCCCGCCTGCGCCCACATCGTGAATAAAGCGGATGGGGTTGTGATCGCCCAGCGCCCAGCAGCGGTCTATGACTTCTTGAGCGCGACGCTCGATTTCCGGGTTTTCGCGCTGTACCGAGGCGAAATCCAAATCGGCGCTGGAGGTACCGGACGCCATGCTGGAGGCAGCACCGCCGCCCAGACCAATCAGCATCGCCGGGCCGCCCATCACAATCAGCTTGCCACCGACCGGGATATCGCCCTTTTGGACGTGATGAGCACGAATATTGCCATAACCACCGGCGAGCATGATCGGCTTGTGGAAACCGCGCCGCTCAATACCGCCTTCGTTCAGGGATTCCTGCTCGTAAGTGCGGAAATAGCCGGTTAGATTGGGGCGACCAAACTCATTGTTGAACGCGGCCCCACCAATCGGGCCTTCGAGCATAATGTTAAGCGCCGACTCCATGCGCCCCGGCTTGCCGTAATCAAACGCTTCCCAAGGCTGCACGAACTCAGGAATGCGCAGGTTGGAGACAGTAAAACCTGACAGACCGGCTTTGGGTTTACCGCCGATACCCGTGGCGCCCTCATCGCGGATCTCCCCACCCGAGCCGGTTGCAGCGCCGGGGAAGGGGGCAATCGCGGTGGGGTGATTGTGGGTTTCGACCTTCATCAGGATGTGAATAGGCTCCTGATGCGTGGCGTAAAGAGCACGCTCGTCCTCTGCTCCTGTCAGCGGCGTTGCAAAGAACCGCCCACCCTGGCTGCCCTTGATGACAGCGGCATTATCACTGTAAGCGGAAAGCACATTGTCCGGCGACGACGCAAAGGTGTTCTTGATCATCTTGAACAGCGAGTGGCTTTGCGGCTCGCCGTCGATGATCCAGTCGGCGTTGAAAATTTTGTGACGGCAGTGCTCGGAGTTGGCCTGGGCAAACATCATCAGCTCAACATCGCTGGGGTTACGCCCTAATTCGTTGAAGGCATCTACCAAGTAATCAATTTCATCTTCTGCCAGCGCCAGCCCCAGCGCTTGGTTGGCTGTCGCTAAGGCTTCCCGGCCCCCTTCTAGAATATCCACACTACCCAACGGCGCCGGGTCGTGCTGGGCAAACAACTTAGCGGCGTCTGAAGCATCGGATAGCACGGTTTCAGTCATACGGTCATGCAGCAGTGCCGCCAGCGCGTTCAGGCTCTCTTCATCCGGCATGTCGGTAAAGCTGACCCGATAATCGATGCCGCGCTCGATACGGCTAATCTGGCGCAATCCGCAATTGTGGGCGATATCGGTCGCTTTAGACGACCAGGGCGACTGGGTACCCAAACGCGGCACCACTAAAAAACGCTGGGCGTTTTTCGGAACCTCAACGCTTGCGTGAGCCGGCACATAGTCCAGCAACTGCACCAAACGCGCGTGGGCGGTATCATCCAGCGTCTTGCTGTGGTTATGAGCGTTAAGATCGATGAAATGAACATAGTGGGCAGACAGCGCTTCCACCTCGGGAACACGTTCACGCAGCACCGTTAACAGCCGAGCATAACGGAAGGCAGAAAGGGCGGGCGCGCCTCGCAGTTCGAGCATATCCTGAAGCCTCTAGAGCAGGGAAATTCGAGCAGGGAAATCACCGGGCCGCTAGGCGGCCGTGCTTTTATGATAGCGAAAAACGCCTATGATACTGGAAACCAGCCACCACACGAAATCAACAAGGTGACAGCGTGACCCGGGCTGGGTATCGTGGCAGCTTGTTTCATGCCGACAAGACGCCATGCTGACGTTGATTTGCCGACATTTTATAGCCCGTGCCAGCGCTTATTATGCGTTAACTGCCGTTACGCTTTTGACCATGGTGCCCACTCTCTCTCTTGTTCCCCCAGGCGAGCATTTAACGCATATCGGTACAAAAGACTTTATTACCGTTCACACCCGCAACACCCCCACGACCTATTACGAAGGCCGCCAAGGTCCTACCGGCTTTGAATACGAGCTGATGCACCGTTTTGCCGATTACTTGGGAGTGAGCCTTAACCTTGACGCCAGCCACCACCCAGAAAGCGTCTTGCCGGCGGTGCGTGAAAAAGGCGACCTGGGCGCGGCAGCGCTGCCATTACTGCCTGACAGCCCTGGCATCCACTACACACGCCCAATCATTCAAATGCAGCCGCTGGTGGTTTACCGCCGCGGTCTGAATGGCATTAAAGAGCCGAGCGACCTTGTCGGCTTAGAACTTGGTACGCTCAGCGAAGCCGGTACCGATGAAGCGCTGCGCGACCTTCAGCGGCGTCATCCTACCTTGAGCTGGAAAGAGTCTCACGAGCTTGAAGTCGCCGAACTGCTGGCACGCGTTGAGGACGGCACCCTGGACGCCGCGGTCATTTTCGAGCATCAGTTTCGTTTAAATCGGCTTTTTTTCCCCAACGTAGAACGTGGTTTCATACTCGGGGACCCACTTTCCATGGCATGGGCGGTGCCTAGCGGTCGTGGCTTAGGATTGCTTGAAGCCGCCAATCGCTTCCTACAAGACCTTCAGGAAAGCGGCACGCTTGATCGGCTGGTAAGCCGTTACTTCGGCCATGACGACTATTTAGAGTATGTCGGCACGCGCACCTTTCTTGATCACCTTGATGCACGCTTGCCCCGTTACACGGAACTGTTCCAGCAGGCTGCCCGCGAAACAGAGTTTGACTGGAAGTTATTAGCGGCAGTGGGGTATCAGGAATCCCACTGGGACCCAGATGCCGTCTCGCCAACGGGCGTGCGTGGCTTGATGATGCTGACCAACCCCACGGCGGGTGAAATGGGCGTGACGGACCGCACAGACCCCGCCCAGAGCATTGACGGCGGTGCCCGCTATTTACGCAGTATTAAAGACCGCTTACCGGAAGGCATCACCGGCGATGATCGCCTGTTTATGGCCATGGCGGCCTACAACGTGGGTCTTGGCCACCTTTATGACGCGCGTAAGATTGCGGAAATGCGTGGCGGCGACCCCGACAGCTGGCAAGATGTGCGCGCGGCGCTACCGCTATTACAGCAGCGTGAATGGCATAGCCAAACGCGTCACGGCTACGCCCGTGGCGGTGAGCCGGTGATATACGTACGCAACATCCGTCGTTATTACGAAATGATTCAATATGTGGAACGTAGTCGTCAGCAATTTTTTCAACTAGAACAAACATCTGTCAACGATGACCCGCTGGTATTGTTTGAACTTGTGCCGCCGCTTGATTAACAGCGTCGTAGCATTTCCAATTCAGTATTACTGATTCAATTGCTTGCGCCGGGCGGCGAAGAAACCCTTCAGCAGCTTTTGCGAGGCTGCGGCCAATACCCCACCGGTCACCGCGATCTGATGATTAAACCACGGCTGCGTCAGCAGATTAGCCTTTGACTCAACCATGCCCGCTCTAGGCTCGGCGGCCCCGTAGACTAGGCGGGCCAGACGAGCATGAATCATCGTGCCCGCACACATCATACAGGGCTCCAGGGTGACAAACAGCGTGCAGCCTTCAAGGCGATAGTTGCCCTGGTGCTTGCCCGCCTCGCGTAGGGCACGAACTTCCGCATGGCCGCTAGGGTCGCAGCTGGCCACCGGCGCATTACACCCCACACCAATAATCTCTCCCTGCGCATCGACAACCACTGCCCCTACAGGCACCTCGCCCGCCGCCGCGGCCAGGTGGGCTTGGTCAAGCGCCCGGTGCATGTAAAATTCATCGCTGCGCATAAACGTAAACTCCGCTAAGGTAGCAAAACGATCGTATGAAAGGGGTGCCCGGCGCCGTGGCAACTCATTACTTTCACCGATAGCATTCTTTCACCGACCGCATTCGATAGAGACAGCCGCAAGGATACCGAGAATGACAGACGCGCTGAACAAATTGGTAGCGTTACTAGAGCTAGAAACGCTGGAAGAGACGCTATTTCGTGGTCAGAGCCAGGATCTAGGCTTTCCTCAGCTTTACGGTGGCCAGGTTCTTGGCCAAGCGCTGGCGGCCGCCGCGCGCACTGTGCCAGACGAGCGTCGCCCGCACTCTCAACATGGCTACTTTCTGCGCCCCGGCGACCCCCATCGCCCCGTTGTCTATCAAGTGGATACCATTCGCGACGGCGGCAGCTTTACCACCCGCCGCGTTACTGCCATTCAAAAAGGTCGGCCGATCTTTTTCTGCAGCGCCTCTTTTCAGAGCGAGGAAGCAAGCTTTAGCCATCAGCGCGACATGCCGAATGTCGCCACCCCCGAGGCGCTGCTAGAGAGCGGCGATGCCAAACATGACCGCTTTCCCGGCCACCCCATTGAGTTTTTGCATCTCACGGGCAACCCCGACAACGGCACGCCTGCAGGCCAGTGTTTGTGGTTTCGCCTTTCAGGCACACTGCCAGACGACCCGGCCCTGCATCGCCACCTGCTCTCGTACGCCTCTGACTTCAACCTGCTGACCACCAGCCTGATTCCCCACGGCATCGAGTACCGCGACCCCAAGCTGCGCATCGCCAGCCTAGACCACGCCTTATGGCTACACCAGGACACACGCCTGGACGATTGGCTGCTGTATGTTATCGATTCACCCTGGGCAGGCGGCGCTCGCGGGCTGGCGCGGGGGCATATTTATAGTCGCGACGGTCGATTAGTGGCCTCTACCGCTCAAGAAGGGCTAACGCGTTATTCACAAAACTAAACAGATACTCTCTCAAACATTTACGCCCGCTTATTAGCGGGCGTAAATAGTTACCAGAATGCTGCGGTTTATTAGCCACCGTAAACGTCGTTGATAGACGTTAGCGGATAGTGCGCAGGAAACGGTTTGCGCGCCACGCCAGAGTCAACCGCGGCTTGGGCAACCGCCGAGGTGACTCGCGCCAACAGGCGAATATCGACAGGCGTGGGAATGATGTACTCGCGGCCAAAACTCATCTCGGTGCGCTCGTAGGCATCCAGCACTTCCTGAGGAACCGGCTCTCGGGCCAGATCTTTCAGCGCATGCACGGCGGCCAGTTTCATCTCTTCGTTAATGCGTGTAGCACGAACATCCAGCGCACCACGGAAGATAAACGGGAAGCCCAGCACGTTGTTGACCTGGTTCGGGAAATCCGAACGGCCAGTGGCCATGATCACATCCGGGCGCGCTTCGCGGGCAACGTCAGGATGAATTTCCGGATCCGGATTAGTGCAGGCAAAAATCACTGGGTCTGGCGCCATTTTCTTGACCTGTTCAGCGGAGAGCAGGCCCGGGCCGGAAAGGCCGATAAATACGTCAGCGTTGTCGATGGCATCATCCAAGGTGCGCATCTCGGTATCGCGGGCGAATTCAGCCTTGTATTCGTTGATGCCTTCGCGGTCCGTGTGAATGACACCACGGCGATCAAGCATCACAAGATTGTCTTTACTTGCGCCACAGGAGACCAGCAGGCGCATGCAGGCAATCGCCGCCGCTCCTGCGCCCATGCAAACAATCTTAACGTCTTGGATACGTTTACCAGCGATCTCAAGCGCATTGAGCATGCCTGCCGCCGTGACAATCGCGGTGCCGTGCTGGTCATCGTGGAAGACCGGAATACTGCAGCGCTCAATCAGGGCTTTTTCAATTTCAAAGCACTCCGGCGCCTTGATATCTTCAAGGTTGATGCCACCCCAGGTATCGGCAATGCGCGCGACGGTATCGATAAACGCCTGTGGGCTTTCCGCATCCACCTCGATATCCACCGAGTTAATGCCAGCAAAGCACTTAAACAGCACGCCTTTGCCTTCCATGACTGGCTTACTCGCCAGTGGGCCCAGATTACCTAAGCCAAGAATAGCGCTGCCGTCGGTGATAACGGCAACCAGATTACCCTTGCCGGTATAGCGGTAGGCATTTTCCGCATCCCTGGCGATTTCAAGCACTGGCTCAGCCACGCCTGGGCTATACGCCAGCGCCAAATCCCGTGCCGTTGCGGTGGGTTTGGTCAACTCCACCGACAGCTTACCGGGAATCGGTTTTGCGTGATAATCCAAAGCAGCCTGCTTAGTTGCATCCGTCATGGTCAGAGTCCAGTTAACATAAAGTAGATAAGTCGTTTCAGAATATAGAAAAAACCTATGCGCCTCAAGCGTGCCGTCAACTCATATCAAAACGCCCGTTTAACTGAATTTTACCTTCATATTCGCCACATTTCGCAGATATTTGCTGAAACTTATGTAAAACGGCGTTAGCCATAACGCTTTGCTTATTGCTGTACCGCAACATCAGCGCAGCATTTGTGAAAATTTTTTCCACAAAAATAGCCAGTTTTTAGCGAGACAACAAAAAACCCACGCCTTGGCGTGGGTTTTGCGCAAGTACGACCTGTACTTGCGATATGGCTATCCGAGTTGGATTAGCCGCGCTTAACAGCAGCGCCGAAACGCTTGTTGAAGCGCTCTACGCGGCCACCAGTGGTCGCTTGCTTCTGCTTACCAGTATAGAACGGGTGGCAGTTGGAGCACACATCCAGAGAGAAGTCCTGACCTGAAGTAGAACCTACCTGGAAATTAGCACCGCAAGAACAGTTGGCGGTGACCGTGTTGTAATTCGGGTGGATACCTTGTCTCATCTCGAACCTCACGAAGCTATATGCCGCCACCTGATCTCGTGCCAGGCACCGCATACGGGTTTGGAAAAACTACTAACCGGTTGGCCGCTCTTTCGTTACGATAAGATCGCTAAGATTGAGCGGTCGCATATTCTAGCAAAACTAACGCCGGAGGCCAATTGCCTGATTCTGTTTCTTCGCGGGTACCGCCTCAAGTGCTTAACCAAATACTTAAAATAGCGCTGCCCTCACCGCTGCGGCGCCTGTTCGACTACTTGCCGTCTAACGTGACGCCAGCCTGCGGTTGGCAGCCGGGGTTGAGGGTGCGGGTACCTTTTGGGCGCCGCGAAGTCGTCGGTGTGGTCGTGGAACTTACCGACCACAGCGACCTGCCGCGCAGCCAATTGCGCGCGGTCAGCGAGACGCTGGACGACGCGCCGCTGCCAGCAGACTGGCTCTGGTTATGCCGCTTTGCCGCCCGCTACTATCAGCACAGCCTGGGCGACACCTTGCACCACGCCATGCCCGCGCGGCTACGCCAGGGACACGCGATGGCCGGTCGCACGCAAACACTTTGGATGGCCCAAGGTGACGACGCGCAGGAAACCCTCAGCCGAGCGCCTAAGCAAGCAGAACTGCATGCGCTTTTACGCCAACACCCCCATGGCCTACCCGGTCGTGCGGTCAGCGCCCATGGCTTTGCCCGCGACCAGCTACTAGCGTTGGAGAAGAAAGGCTTGGCCACGAGCCAGGAACATATTCTTACCGCCCCATCACCGCCAAGCGGTAACTTACTCGCGGCCCCGGCGCTCCCGCTCAACCGCGAACAGGCGACCGCTCTCGCCGCGCTGCATGAAAAGCTAGAGGGTTATCACCCCTGCTTGCTCGAAGGCGTCACTGGCAGTGGGAAAACGGAAGTCTATCTGCAGCTGATTGAAGCAGTGGCCGCCAAAAGTAAGCAGTCGCTGGTGCTGGTGCCGGAAATTGGCTTAACGCCGCAAACGCTGGCCCGCTTTAGAAGCCGTTTTCGCGTGCCCGTGGTGGCGCTGCATTCGGGCCTTACCGACCCTGAGCGCTTAGATGTATGGGAAGCCGCTGCCAGCGGCCGGGCACTGATTATTATCGGCACCCGCTCGGCCATTTTCACGCCATTGGCTAACCCCGGTGCGATCATTGTCGATGAGGAGCATGATGGCTCCTACAAGCAGCACGACGGTTTGCGCTATCACGCTCGCGACCTTGCGGTTGCGCGCGCGCATTACCATAAAATCCCGCTGCTCATGGGCAGCGCCACGCCGTCCTTAGAGAGCCTGCATCAGGCGCTTAGCGGCGCCTACCGCCATCTACGCCTGACCCAGCGCCCCAGCCGCCACCCACCGGCCAAGCTGGAACTGATCGACCTGCGCCACCAGCGCCGCCAGGGCGGTTTGCTGCCCGGCGCCATTAAGGCGATCAAAAGCACCTTAAGTGCAGGCAAACAGGTACTAATCTTTATCAATCGCCGTGGCTTTGCCCCAACGCTTGCCTGTCACGCCTGCGGCTGGATGGCCGAGTGCGGCCAGTGTGACGCGCGCATGACGCTGCATCGTCAGCCCGCCCTACTGGCCTGTCACCACTGCGATAGCCGCCGCGCCCTGCCGGATGCCTGCCCCGAGTGCGCTAGCGGCGACCTGCGCGCCTTGGGTAGCGGCACGGAACGCACGGAAGAGACGCTACAGACCCTGTTTCCCAAGACCACCATCCACCGCATTGACCGCGATAGCACACGGCGGAAGGATAGCTTCGAGCAAGTGTTAAAAGAGATCCATCGCGGTGAACCGTGCGTATTAGTCGGTACTCAAATGCTCGCCAAAGGGCACCACCTGCCCCACGTTACCTTGGTGGTCGTCGTTAATGCCGACGGCGGGCTGTACGCCGCTGATTTTCGCGCGCTGGAACACAGCGCTCAATTGCTTGAGCAGGTGGCGGGGCGAGCGGGGCGGGCCGCTCATCCAGGCCGGGTGCTCGTGCAAACACTGCACCCCGATGATCCTCATCTGGGCCAGTTAGCTGAACACGGTTACGGGGCGCTCGCACGCAACATGCTGGAAGAGCGGCGTATTGCCCAGCTGCCCCCGTTCTGCTTTATGGCGCTACTTCGGATTGAAAGCCCCAAGGAGGAGGCCGCCTTAGCCATGGCGCAGCAGGCCGCCCAGGCCTTGCGCCAGTGGCTCAAAGAGTCCCGCGTGGCGACCCGGTGCCTGGGCCCGGTGCCCGCACCGATGGAAAGACGTCAAAACCGTTATCATTTACATGTCATGCTGGCGGCCAATAAGCGTAGCCAACTTCACCCTGCCGTCAGCTGGCTCGTGCAGTGGTTGGAAGCGAATCGCGAGGCGCGCAAGGTGCGCTGGTCGATAGATATCGACCCACAAACGCTCTCCTAAAGAGGGGCTCACCATCACGCGGCTTTGAAACTGCGGCTCAATTGCTGATAATAGCCGCTTTATCGACGCACCTTTACAGCTGCGCGTTAGCACACGCCGCCACCGACGACACCCGGATACCTAAATGAAAGACACGATAGTTTCTCTGCTCGAAGGCGCGATCACTGCGCTCAAGCACCAAGGCGTGCTGCCGAACGACCTTCAACCCACGATCAAAGTCGACCCCACCAAAGACAAAGCCCACGGCGATTACGCCACTAATCTAGCGCTGATGCTGGCCAAACCGGCAGGCAAAAATCCGCGTGAATTAGCCACTATGCTGGTGGCCGCGCTCCCCGAAAGCGACGCGATCCAGAATACCGAGATCGCGGGCCCCGGTTTTATCAACTTTTTCGCTGCCGCCGATGCCGCGGCGCAAATCGTTGCCCAAGTACTCGACTGCGGCGATACCTTTGGCCGCAGCCTGATCGGCAAGGGTGAAAAAGTGCAGGTGGAGTTCGTTTCCGCCAACCCCACTGGCCCGCTGCACGTTGGCCACGGCCGGGGCGCGGCGATTGGTGACTGTTTATGCCGCCTGCTCGAAGCCACCGGCTATGACGTGACCCGCGAGTTCTACTACAACGACGCAGGTGCCCAGATCGCCAACCTCGCCCGCTCGGTACAAGCGCGTGTAAAAGGCTTGGGCCCTGACGACGCCAGCTGGCCGGAAGACGGCTATCGCGGTGAGTATATCGTCGATGTCGCCAACGATTACCTGGCAGGTAAAACGGTCAGCGCCGATGACCGCGAAGTCACCGCCAAAAAAGATCCTGACGACCTGGACGCGATACAAGAGTTTGCCGTCGCGTGGCTGCGCCGTGAGCAGGATCTCGACTTAAAAGCCTTTGGTGTAGAGTTCGATGTCTATTTCTTAGAGTCGTCGCTCTACGAAGATGGCAAGGTGGATGCCACCGTTGAGAAGCTGGTAAACGCTGGACACACCTATGAAGAAGATGGCGCCATGTGGCTGCGCACCACCGACTTCGGTGATGACAAAGACCGCGTGATGCGCAAACAGGACGGTGGCTACACCTACTTCCTACCCGATGTGGCCTACCACCTGGACAAGTGGCAGCGCGGCTTCAAAACCGTAATTAACGAGCAGGGTGCCGATCACCACTCCACCGTTACCCGTGTGCGCGCTGGTTTACAGGCGCTGGAAGTGGGCATTCCCAAAGGCTGGCCCGACTACGTGCTCCACCAGATGGTGATGGTCACCCGCTCCGGCGTCGAGGTAAAACTCTCCAAGCGCGCCGGTAGCTATGTCACCGTGCGCGACTTGATCGACGAAGTCGGCCGCGATGCCACACGCTTTTTCCTCGCCGCCCGCCGCGCTGACTCCCAGCTCACCTTTGATATCGACCTGGCGCGCTCGCAGTCGAACGACAACCCGGTTTATTACATTCAGTACGCGCATGCTCGGGTCTGCAGCATGCTGCGCAAAGCACAGGATGCCGGCCAGCCGTTTGATCATGCATTAGCCATTGCCAATCTAGCCCTACTGGACAGCGACCAGGAAAAAGCCGTTCTTAACCGCTTGGCGCGCTTCCCTGAAGTGGTGGAAACCGCCGCTAGAAACCGCGAACCACAGCAGGTTGCCCAGTATTTGCTCGATCTTTCCGGCGACTTCCACACCTGCTATAACGCCGTCAAGGTAATGGTTGAGGACGACACCCTACGCAACACGCGCTTGGCACTCGGCCTCGCTACCCGTCAAGTGCTGCGCAATGGGCTTGATTTAATGGGGGTTAGCGCCCCAGAGGAGATGTAATCAATGGCTAGCCCGCGTAAAAAGCCCGCCTCCCGCCGTGGAGCCACTTCGCAGCGCAAATCCCCCCGTAGCTCTGGTGGCGGCTTTCGCCTTCCTGGTTGGCTATGGGGCTTGGTCGGCATGGCGGCAGGTTTTTTCTTGGCTCAACACCAGCACGGCACCGCGCCTTGGCAAGAGCAGAGCGAAGCGCCTCAGGCCACGGTTCTGCCCAAGCCCGCGGGTAGTGAGGAGCGCGCTGCGGCTCGGGAAACCGAAGAGGCCGCTGAGCCATCAATGCCGACCTTTGAGTTTTATACACTACTGCCGGAAACCGAGGTCATTGCCCCTGGCGTCACGCTGCCGTCAAGCGTTGTGCGCCCGGAAGCTCCCGAGCAAGAGGCCGAGAGCGATACCGCCTCTGGCTCGGCCAGCGACGACCCCATCGCCCAGGTCATTGCCGCTAATACCCGGCCTGAAGACCAGATTTCAGCAGCCAAGGAGAGTGAAGCGGCTACCAACACTCCCGGGCGTTATATGCTTCAGGCCGCCTCATTTCGTGAGGCAAGTGACGCCGTACAGCTGCGCGGCCGACTGCGCAACTTAAGCCTGTTGGCGGAAGTTAGCGAAGTCCAGGCGGATGGTAATACCTGGCACCGTGTTCAAGTAGGGCCTTACGAGGATACCCGCGAGCTGAACCGCGCTCAGGATTTAATGAACACCCAGGGTATCGAACCACTACTTATCCAGCTACAGAACTAATAATCTCATCTTGAACACCCTGCGGGCGGTTGATTTTTTATCAGCCGCCCGCATTTTGTTGTGAACGCTTACACAATGGTCGCTTCCAGAAGCAGTATGTTAAAGAGCAAGTGACCTGCCAGTCATCGGGAGCGCGCCTCCCACCAAGGAGTTATCTCCATGACCACTATTGTCTCCGTTCGTCGTGGTAACCAGGTCGCCCTCGCCGGCGACGGTCAAGTTTCGCTGGGCAATACCGTAATGAAGGGTAACGCCAGCAAAGTACGCCGCCTCTACCGCGGCAAAGTACTGGCCGGGTTTGCCGGTGGCACCGCAGATGCGTTCACGCTATTTGAGCGCTTTGAAGCGCAGTTGGAAAAATACCAAGGCCATCTCACCAAAGCAGCTGTCGAGCTCGCCAAAGACTGGCGCACCGACCGGGCGCTGCGCCGTTTAGAAGCACTGCTGGCTGTGGCTGACCATAGCGCCTCGCTGATCATTACCGGTAACGGTGATGTGGTCGAGCCTGAGCGCGGCATTATTGCGATTGGCTCTGGTGGCAATTTTGCCCAGGCCAGCGCCCGAGCGCTGTTAGAAAATACCGAGCTTTCGGCGCGTGAAATTACTGAGAAATCGCTGGCGATCGCTGGTGATATCTGTGTGTTTACCAATCATCACGTGACGCTCGAAGAGCTGTCGATTGACGATCGCTAATCACTTTACGCGACTCGCAAACGCCGCTCATTGCCCACAAAGGTTACTTATATGACTCAGATGACACCCCGCGAAATTGTTCACGCTCTAGACCAGTACATTATTGGTCAGCAAGATGCTAAACGCGCCGTTGCAATTGCCCTGCGTAACCGCTGGCGCCGCATGCAGCTCGATGACGACTTGCGCCCAGAAGTCACGCCTAAGAACATTCTGATGATTGGCCCCACCGGTGTGGGTAAAACCGAGATTGCCCGCCGTTTGGCCAAGCTGGCCAAAGCACCGTTTATTAAAGTTGAAGCGACCAAGTTCACTGAAGTCGGCTATGTTGGCCGTGACGTTGAGTCGATTATTCGCGACTTGATGGAAGCCGCGATTAAGATGGTGCGCGAACAGGCGAAAGAAGAAGTTGGCAACCGTGCCGCGGATGCCGCCGAAGATCGGGTTCTAGATGCCCTTCTTCCGCCTCCCCGTGGCCAGGAAGATAAGCCACGTGAAGAAGGCAGCACTCGCCAGTCCTTCCGTAAAAAATTGCGTGAAGGCCAACTGGACGATAAAGAGATCGATATTGAAATATCCTCTCATGGCCAAGGCATCGATATTATGACCCCGCCGGGCATGGAAGAGATGACCAGCCAACTACAGAGCATGTTCTCCAACATGGGCCAGCAGAAGCGTGAGAATCGCCGCGTAACGGTCAAAGAAGCGCTGGTTCTGCTGCGTGATGAAGAAGCGGGCAAGCTGGTCAACGAGGAAGAGATCAAGGCGCGCGCGGTCTACTCGGTAGAACAGCATGGCATCGTCTTCCTGGATGAGATCGACAAAGTGGCCAAGGGCAGCGGCCAGTCCAGCGGTGGCGAAGTCTCTCGCGAAGGCGTTCAGCGCGACCTGCTGCCGCTGATTGAAGGCTCCACCGTGTCCACCAAGTACGGCATGGTCAAAACCGATCACATTCTGTTTATCGCTTCTGGCGCCTTCCACCTATCGCGCCCGTCGGACCTGATTCCCGAGCTCCAGGGCCGTCTGCCGATCCGTGTAGAGCTTGATGCACTGACGCCGAACGACTTCAAACGCATCCTCACCGAGCCCTCTGCCTCACTGACCAAGCAGTATCAGGCGCTGCTGGCGACAGAAGGTCTTGATGTGGAGTTTACTCCCGACGGTATCGAGCGCATCGCGCAGATCTCTTGGCAGGTCAATGAAGGCACTGAAAACATCGGCGCCCGCCGCCTGCACACGGTAATGGAGCGGTTGTTAGAAGAAGCCTCCTTCAAAGGCGGCGATATGGAGAGCCCGCTGGTCATCGACGCTGATTACGTCAATGCCCAGCTTGGCGAACTGGCGGTCGACGAAGACCTGTCGCGGTATATTTTGTAAGCTGCGCCTGCGGTTATTATCAGCGCTGGTATCGTCAGCAACAGCAAGCCCGCTCTTCGCGGGCTTGCTGCTATGACATTTAGCCATGGACACTTAGCCATGAGGTCTCATCATGAACGCCCCTACCCCCACTCGTGTTCACTACCATAAGCAGTCCCGTGAGCTGGAACTTGGCTACTCCACTGGTGAGAGCTTTCGCCTCCCGGTTGAGTTTTTACGCGTCTATTCGCCGTCTGCCGAAGTGCGCGGCCACGGTGGCGACACCGCCGTTCTCCAGGTAGGTAAAAAAGATGTCGGCCTGCAGAATATTACCCAGGCAGGCAACTACGCGCTGAAGCTTCACTTTGACGACGGTCATGACAGTGGGCTGTTTAGCTGGAACTACTTATACGATCTGGCTACTCACCAGGAAGCTTACTGGAACAATTACTTACAGCGCTTAGAAGACGCCGGTGCCTCGCGCGAGCCGGCCAGCATTCAATTCAAGCAACTGTGATGGCATGACTCACACCCCTGCAACAAACTAGGCAGGGACGCTAGGCAGACAAGCCAGGGCGGACAAGGCTACAATGACGCTAACTTTTTAATCGCGTCGGCCCTCAGTCAAAAGACCAAAGGTCGATCTGCCATCGCCTAAAATTCGGGAGCTACCGCCCAATGAGCCCCACAGAAAAACGCACGACTCATTTTGGTTACCAGGAAGTACCGGTTGATGAGAAAGCGTCACGAGTAGCTGACGTATTCCACTCGGTAGCCGCCCGCTACGACGTAATGAACGACTTGATGTCGATGGGTATCCACCGGGTTTGGAAACGCATGACTATTGAGCGCGCTGGTGTGCGCCCTGGTCACCACGTGCTTGATATCGCTGGCGGTACGGGCGACTTAACCCTCAAGTTTTCCCGCCTGGTTGGCCCGCGTGGCAAGGTAGTGCTGGCGGATATCAACGCCTCAATGCTCAAAGTCGGCCGCGACAAGCTGATGGATAACGGCGTCGGCGGCAACGTAGAGTACGTTCAAGCCAATGCCGAAAACCTGCCGTTTCCCGATAATAGCTTCGACTGCATTACGATCGCTTTTGGGCTGCGCAATGTCACCGACAAAGACGCTGCGCTGCGCTCTATGGCGCGCGTTCTTAAACCTGGTGGGCGCCTGTTGGTATTAGAGTTCTCCAAACCCAACAACCCTTTGCTGTCTAAGGCTTACGACGAGTACTCCTTCCGCCTGCTGCCCAAAATGGGCGAACTGGTGGCGGGGGACGGCGAAAGTTACCGCTATTTGGCGGAGTCGATTCGGATGCACCCCGACCAGGAAACGCTCAAAGCCATGATGGAAGCTGCCGGGCTAGAGCGGGTCGAGTACACCAATCTGACGGGCGGTATCGTTGCACTACACCGCGGCATTAAGCTATGAGACTTCAGACGCTACAGACCCAGAGGCCAGCATGCTGGTAACCCCGACCCTGCTGTTGGCCGGATGTGAACGCACGCTCAATGCCCTACTCGCCCGCGACCCGGCAGCCCCCGCACGGCTGGCAGCGCTGGTGGGCAGCCGTTTGCTTATACGCCTGGAGCAGCCACATCTTGAGCTTGTGATCCACTATCACCACGCAGGCTTAGACCTGATGCGTGGCGAAGGTGTTGATGAAACCGAGGTAGATGCAGTCGTCGAGCTGACTCCGGAAACATTTTCAGAGTGGATCAGCGGCGCCTCGATTGAGCGGCTAATGTTCGATGGCAAACTGGCCGTGCGTGGGCGCATCCATCTGCTTGAAGCGACCCGCGAGCTGCTTTTCGATTTAGACATTGATTGGGAAAGCGAGCTGGCCCACTGGCTTGGCGATATGCCCGCTCACTCGCTGGCCGAAGGGTTGCGTCGCGCCGCTCGTTGGGGGCTGCGTGCCAAAGATGAGCTGATGCAGGATGTTTCTGAATATGTCTTTGAAGAAGCCCGCCTGCTACCCGGACAGCAACAGCGCAACGTGCTACGCGATCACTTAACCGAACTGGAAATCGCCACCGATCGTCTGGAAGCGCGCTTTAACCGCTTGCAGCGCAAGCTGACGCAACCGCCGCAGAGCGCCTCTCAGGAGCCACGCCCATGAGCCTGCGCCTGCTACGGATTAGCTGGGTAATCACGCGCCACCGGCTAGACACATTACTGCCGCTGGAACGCTTGCCCTGGTGGCTGCGGACGCTACTGTGGTTTTCACCGTTACGCCTGGTGCCGATCGGCAAGCGATCGCGGGGTGAACGCCTGCGCTTGGCGCTAGAAGCGCTAGGGCCAATTTTCATTAAATTCGGACAGATGCTCTCGACCCGCCGCGACTTGCTACCGGCAGATATCGCCGATGAGCTAAAGCGCCTTCAGGATCAGGTGCCGCCTTTTCCCGGTGATCTTGCCGCTGCCCGCGTCGAGAAAGAGCTGGAAATGTCGCTGGCGGATGCCTTTGCTGAATTTGACCACGTACCGCTCGCCTCTGCATCGATTGCCCAGGTACACGCAGCAAGTCTGCACGGCGGTGAAGACGTAGTGGTAAAAATCATTCGTCCCGGCATTGATCGCGTCATGCGTCAGGACATGGCGCTGATGTACCAAGTCGCCAAGCTATTTTCCAAAATCCCCGAAGCGCGACGTTTGCGCCCGGTGGAAGTCATCCGCGACTACGAAGCCACGTTGTTTGATGAGCTGGATCTCTATAAAGAAGCCGCCAACACCTCGCAGCTTAAACGTAACTTTAAAGACTCACCGCTGCTATTTGTACCTACCATCTATTGGCCCTTCACCCGCCGCCACGTGATGGTTCAAGAGCGCATTCGCGGCATACCGGTCGCCGATTTAGACACGCTAATTGCTCGTGGCACGAACCTTAAAAAGCTCGCCGAGCGCGGCGTTGAGCTTTTCTTTACCCAGGTATTTCGTGACAACTTCTTCCACGCGGATATGCACCCCGGCAATATCTTTGTTAACTGTGACAACCCCGAAGACCCGCAGTACATCGCCATCGACTGCGGCATCGTGGGCAGCCTGACCCGAGAGGATCAGGACTATTTGGCGCGCAACTTATTGGCATTTTTTCACCAAGACTATTACGAAGTCGCCGCACTGCATATTGAGTCCGGCTGGGTGGGTGAAAATACTCGCGCCAATGAGTTCGCGGCAGCCATCCGCACCGTCTGCGAGCCTATTTTAGAGAAGCCGCTGAAAGACATCTCCTTTGGCCAAGTGCTCCTGGGTCTGTTTCAAACCGCGCGACGTTTTAATATGGAAGTGCAGCCGCAATTGGTTCTATTGCAGAAAACGCTGCTCAATATTGAAGGCTTAGGGCGTCAGCTCTATCCTGACTTGGACCTTTGGAGCACCGCCAAGCCGTATTTAGAGCAGTGGATGAAAGAGCGTGCGGGTGTCAGCGGTTTATGGGAATCACTCAAGCGGCAGGCACCGGAGCTTTCACACCAGCTACCTGAATTGCCTGTACTCGCGCACCAAGCGCTTAGCCGCATGGAGCATGAGCATCGTCAACGTCATCAGCAGGTGGACTCCATTAACGCCATGCGCGTACAGATGGTGCGGCAGGGCAAGCGGCTTTACCGCCTGCGCCTGGGTTTGATTCTGCTGGCACTGGCACTGGCTTGGCAGCCATTAAGCGGTTGGATTGAGCTCCAGGAGTGGCCAATACTGGCTGCCGCTGCGATTGGCCTCTTACTGCTGGTATGGCAATAGCGCAGTGCATTAAACGTTTATAAGGATTCCCATGGACAGCAACTCATTATCGCCTGACAATTTACCAACCAACACTTTTTCGACAAACAGTGCGTCTGTGCTGGATACTCTCAATGAGGTACTAAAGCAGCGGCGACACGCAGCAGCAGAAGATTCTTATGTTGCCTCCTTGCATCATAAGGGTTTGAACATGATACTCGAAAAGATTGGCGAAGAAGCGACTGAAACAGTGCTTGCGGCAAAAGATGCGGAGCACGGTGGTGAGGCTGAGCGCCAAGCGTTGATTTCTGAAACGGCCGACCTGTGGTTTCATAGTATGGTGATGCTGTCGCACCTGGGGATGGATCATCAGGCTGTTTTAGACGAACTGGCGCGACGCGTTGGCATTTCCGGGCACGAAGAAAAAGCGTCTCGTCAGCCATAGCGGTCACAGAAACTGTCGTATAGTGAAAACCAAGCTGGAAAAAAGATAGTCAACCTGCTCCCATGAGGAAACGCATATGTTAGGTGGTATTAGTATTTGGCAGTTGCTGATTGTCCTGGGCATCATCATCCTGGTTTTCGGCACCAAAAAACTGCGTAATGTGGGCACCGACCTAGGCGGGGCGGTCAAGGGCTTCAAGAAAGCCATGCACGATGAAGAGAAAAATAAAGAGACGGATAAAGAAGACGCTGACCAACCGCATGCCAAAGTGAGCCATGAAGAGCCTGGCAACACTTATGACGTTCAAGCCGAAGAGAAACAGGCCGCCAACGAACGTAACGAAGAGCGCAAATAAACCATGCTGGATATCGGCTTTCTTGAACTAATGCTCATTGGCATCGTCGGGCTGTTGGTGCTTGGCCCGGAGCGGCTGCCTAGGGCCGCTCGCACGACGGGTATGTGGATTGGCAAAATCAAGCGCACGGTATCCGGCATGCAGCGTGAAATTAGCGCTCAGCTTGAAGCAGAAGAGTTACGCCAAAAGCTTAACGAACAGCAGAAGAAGCTCGACGATAGCTTGAAAAAAGCCAAGCTGGATGTAGAGAGTATTGCCGATACCCCTTCTACTCCTCGGTCAGCGCCAGCAACCAAAGCGACGCAGAGCGAGACAGAGCAGCGCGTCGCCAAGGCGAGCTCCCGATTGGATGATGCCCTGCAAACGGTACGTGAAGAAACGCCTCCTTCATCGATAGAACCTGAGCCGACTGAATCACAAAAGGCTGCATCAAATAAGGATCGTAACCACCAATGAGTATGTCTGGCGATTCAAAGGAGCCGCGTGAAGACCAAAGCCAAGCCCCTCTTATTGAGCACCTGATTGAACTACGTTCACGGTTGATGCGCGCCGTGATCGTGATTCTGGTAGTCTTTTTGGGCCTTTATTCATTTGCCAATGATATTTATACCTTCGTCGCCGAGCCGTTAATGGATCTGCTGCCCGAAGGCTCGCAAATGATCGCCACAGAAGTGGCCTCGCCATTCTTAGCGCCATTTAAGCTTACCCTGGTCGTCGCGGTGTTTATCGCCATTCCCTTTGTGCTGCATCAGGCCTGGGCGTTTATCGCGCCGGGGCTTTACGACAATGAAAAAGCACTGGCGATCCCGATTCTGGTCTCAAGCATTGCGCTGTTCTATGGCGGTGCGGCGTTTGCCTATTACGTGGTTTTTCCGCTGCTGTTTGAGTTTTTCACCCAAACCGGGCCTGACAACATCGCGATCATGACCGACATTAACCAGTATTTGAACTTTGTTCTTAAACTGTTTTTTGCTTTCGGGGTAGCGTTTGAAATTCCTATTGCGACCTTCTTGCTTATCCTCTCTGGCGCCACGACGGTGGAAAGTCTGTCTAAAAAACGTCCCTATATTCTTTTAGGCTGCTTTGTCATCGGTATGCTGCTAACCCCGCCGGATGTGATTTCCCAAAGCCTCCTGGCGATCCCCATGTACCTGCTCTACGAAGTAGGGCTACTGTTTGGCCGTTTGGTGCGCAAACGCAAAGAAGAGAAAGAGGCTGCTGAAGAGCACGAAGCCGATCTCTAAGCGGATCAGCGCAGCACGCAGATACTGAAAAAGCCGTCGCCATTAACCATGGCGACGGCTTTCTTATCTGCAATACGATGTTCTAAAATGCAACGGCGTACTTAATCCATCATTTCAGCAATACGATCTACCAATTTAAAGATACCAGTGGCCGCTTCACTAATGCGCGTAGCCAGCATATAAGCAGGCGTGGTCACCACGCGGTGCTCAAGGTCGACGACAATATCTTCTACTGCACAGCTGCGATGCAACCCGCCCATGGCACTAATCGCCCCGGAAACCGCCGGATCATTACCCACGGTCACTGCAATACCGTCACCCAATAGACGGGGCACCAGTACGGGGGAAATACACATCAAGCCAATGGGTTTGGCCTCTTGACGAAAACCAAACAGCGACTCTTTTAGTGCTTCCAGCACCTGCATATTGTCGCTGGCACTGGCGAAATCCGACAGATTTTTGGCGACACCGAAACCACCGGGCACAATCACTGCATCGAAGTTATCAGCGTCTAGCTCACTCAATGGGCGGATGTTTCCACGCGCCAAGCGGGCAGACTCCTGCAGCACATTACGCTGTTCACCTTCCGCCACCTCTTGCGTGAGGTGATTGATAACGTGATGCTGTTCTATATCCGGGGCAAAACAGTGGTAACCAATACCCAACTGATCCAAGCGCAACAGCGTTAACGTCGTCTCATATATCTCTGAACCATCATAAACGCCGCAGCCAGCTAAAATCACCGCCACCTGTTTGGTCATGCCTATCTCCTTATCCCAGGGTCTGCCGATTGCAATACAGCAAAGCAATTGCTCACTTTAGTCAGTCTACCTTGTTGCCACAAGACGGCTTTCGCCGCAGGGTATGGCTGATATACTCCATTCAGGCCTTCGGGCACCCTCATTTGCGTTCTTTAATGGAGACACCCCTTGAGCATACCTACCCCCCGTCACTTCCCCGCCACACGCATGCGTCGAATGCGCCGCGATGATTTTTCACGCCGCTTGATGCAGGAGAACAGCCTTAGCCCGTCAGATTTGATCCTGCCGGTGTTTGTACTGGAAGGCGACAACCAGCGTGAAGCGGTGGCCTCAATGCCCGGTGTGGAGCGGCTCTCGATCGACCTACTGATTGAGCAAGCCCGCGAAGCTTATCAACTGGGCATCCCTGCGTTGGCGCTTTTTCCAGTTGTCGGCCCTGAGCACAAAACTGAGTTAGCCGAAGAGGCCTATAGCGCCAGCGGCTTAGTACAGCGTAGCGTGCGCGCCCTTAAAGCAGCCCTGCCCGAACTCGGCATTATCACCGACGTGGCGCTCGACCCGTATACCAGCCACGGCCAGGACGGCATTCTTGATGAACACGGCTACGTGCAGAATGACCGCACGGTGGATACGCTGCTTAAACAGGCACTCTCCCATGCCGAAGCGGGCGCTGACGTGGTGGCGCCTTCCGACATGATGGATGGGCGTATCGGCGCGATCCGCCAAGTGTTGGAACAGGAACATCTCCACAACGTGCGGATTATGGCTTATAGCGCCAAGTATGCCTCCCACTACTATGGGCCCTTCCGCGATGCCGTTGGCTCAGCCACCAACTTGGGCAAAGCCGACAAACGCACCTATCAAATGGACCCTGCCAACAGCGATGAAGCATTGCATGAAGTAGCCATGGACATCGCCGAAGGCGCCGACATGGTGATGGTCAAGCCGGGTATGCCTTACCTGGATGTCGTTCGCCGTGTAAAAGCTGAGCTAAAAGTGCCGACTTTCGCTTATCAAGTCAGCGGTGAGTACGCCATGCATCGCGCCGCCTTCGACAATGGCTGGCTGGAAGCGGAACCGGTGATTTTGGAATCATTGATGTGCTTCAAACGAGCAGGTGCCGATGGAATTTTGACCTATTTCGCTCTCGACGCAGCGCGTTTATTACAGCGCCACTAAACTACTGCGACAAAGATGACAACAAGGTGACACTTGTTTGTCATCTTCTCCCCGCATACTGCCTTCCTATACAAGTATCAGGCTATGATACCTTCGAGCCATCAACGCGGGGAGATCCACCATGGACGAGCAAGCGACAGATTCTTTACCATTATCGTCTACTGATCAAACCAGCAGCGACGGCGATATGCCGCTACGAATTAACCGCACCCCCACCGGGGTTCAAGCGCGTGACACGTTGCCTGAAACCGACCTTGACGACACTCAGCTTTACTTCAATCGCGAGCTGTCGCATCTACAGTTCAATATCCGCGTGCTGGAACAAGCGCTAGACGATGCCCACCCGTTGCTCAACCGCTTGATGTTCTTGCTGATTTTCTCATCCAATATGGATGAGTTTTTCGAAATTCGCGTAGCGGGATTAAAGCACCAGATCGCCCTTGGCGACGACACCACCGCGGCCGATGGCCGACTGCCTAAAGCCGTATTGGCCGAGATTTCTCAGATCGCACATACGCAAATTGATCGCCAGTATCAAATACTCAACGATACCTTGTTGCCCGCCCTGGAGACTCATGGGTTGCGCTTTCGCCGTCGCGATCAGTGGACTGATCAACAAAAGGCCTGGACGCGGGCGTTTTTCGATAACGAAATTATGCCGGTTATTAGCCCCATCGGTCTCGACCCTTCGCATCCCTTCCCGCGTCTGGTCAATAAAAGTCTTAACTTTATTGTTGAGCTGGAAGGCAAAGATGCCTTTGGCCGCGCCGGAGGTATGGCTATTCTACCAGCCCCACGCTCGCTGCCTCGCTTAATGGCGCTACCGAAGGAGTTATGCGAAGAGGGTTTCTCCGAGTATGTGTTCCTGTCCTCGATGATTCATGCCCATGCCGATGAGCTATTTCCCGGCATGCGCGTGCGCGGCTGTTACCAGTTCCGTTTGACCCGCAATGCGGATATGAGCGTTGACCCTGAGGAAGTCTCAGACCTTGCTTCCGCGCTGCGTGGCGAACTACTGGCACGCCGTTATGGCAGCGGTGTGCGGCTGGAAGTGGCGGACAGCTGCCCCGATGACTTAACTAATTTTCTGCTGCGTCAATTTGAGCTTGAGAGCGACGATTTATATCGGGTCAAAGGGCCGGTGAATTTAACCCGCATGATGTCAGTTCTGGGTGATGTGGACCGTCCAGAACTGCTCTATCGCCCGTTTACTCCCAGCATTCCGAAAGCGCTCAAAGCGGGCAGCTTGTTCGATGCTATTGCTAAGAGTGACATTCTGCTCCATCACCCTTTTCAATCATTTACTCCGATTGAAGACCTGCTGCGCGAAGCCGCCCGCGACCCGCATGTACTGGCTATAAAGCAGACGCTATACCGTACGGGCTCAGACTCGCCTATCGTTAGCGCGCTGGTAGAAGCGGCTAGCCAGGGCAAAGAAGTCACCGTGGTCATTGAACTACGTGCGCGTTTTGATGAAGCCGATAATCTACAGCTGGCTTCTCGTTTGCAGGAAGCGGGGGCAATCGTTGTCTACGGCATTATGGCCTACAAAACTCACGCCAAGATGCTGCATATAGTACGCCGCGAAAAAGGCGAGCTGTGCTACTACGCGCACCTCGGCACCGGTAATTACCACTCAAAAACCGCCAAACTGTATACCGATTACAGCCTGCTGACTGCCAATAAAGCGCTGTGCGCCGATGTGCATAAAGTGTTTCAGCAGCTGTCGGGGATGGGCCGCGCACGCAAAATTGACACGCTGTTGCATGCGCCATTCACGCTGCACGAGCGGCTAGTGGAAATGATTGACCGTGAAGCGCAAATAGCGCGCAAGGGTAAACGCGCCCATATCATCATTAAATGCAATTCGTTAACCGAGCCTAAACTTATCAAAGCGCTCTACCGTGCCTCCCAGGCGGGGGTTGAGTGCGATTTGATTATTCGCGGTATGTGCTGTTTGAAGCCTGGGGTGCCGGGGGTTTCCGAGAATATTCGTGTGCGCTCCATTATTGGCCGTCTGCTTGAACACACCCGTGTATTCCACTTTCACAATGATGGCAAATCGGAGACTTGGTGCTCAAGCGCCGACTTTATGTCGCGCAATATGTTTCACCGTGTTGAAACGTGCTTCCCGCTGCTGGATAAGAAGCTCGCCACCCGTGTGCGCAAGGATCTCGAAACCTACATGGTGGATAACTGCCAGAGCTGGCTGCTACAGACCGACGGCAGCTACCAGCTTCAGGATCCAGGTAAAAGCGATGCCATCAGCGCCCAGGAAACCCTGCTCTACGCCTACGCATCGAAAAGCTAAGTGTCGACAAGCTAGTTTTTAAGCCAAAACCCCGCTTTTTAGCGGGGTTGATTCTCACCAGAAAGGCTTAATCAAAGTATTTACAACCGTTTACGCATAGCGTTGGCGCAGTACTTTGGCAGCTTCGACCATATTAGCCAGCGCTGGCTCTACTTCCGCCCAGCCGCGCGTTTTCAGGCCGCAGTCCGGGTTTACCCATAGCCGCTCAGCCGGGATCTTCTCTAAGGCTTTTTCCATCAAATCGACCATCCAGCTCACCTCAGGAATATTCGGGGTGTGGATATCGTAAACCCCTGGGCCGATTTCGTTGGGATAAGCAAAGTCCTGGAAGGCGTCCAGCAGGTGCATATCCGAGCGCGATGTTTCGATGGTGATCACATCGGCATCGAGTGCGGCGATCGCACCGATGATGTCGTTGAACTCCGAGTAACACATATGGGTGTGAATTTGCGTGGTGTTAGCAACGCCTGCGGCACTTAGCTGAAAGCTCTCGACTGCCCAATCCAGGTATGCCTGCCACTCATGCTGGCGTAGCGGCAGCCCTTCGCGCAGCGCCGGCTCATCGATTTGAATCACATTGATCCCAGCTTTTTCCAGATCCAATACCTCATCGCGCAACGCCAAGGCAATCTGGCGGCAGGTGGTTTCCCGCGGTTGGTCATCGCGGACAAACGACCACTGCAGAATCGTCACCGGCCCCGTTAACATCCCCTTCATGGGCTTGCTGGTCAGGGTTTGCGCATACTGGCTCCAGCGAACGGTCATGGGCGCAGGGCGTGAAACGTCGCCGAAAATAACCGGCGGCTTAACACAGCGTGAACCGTAGCTCTGCACCCAGCCAAAGCGGGTAAAGGCAAACCCTTCAAGCTGTTCGCCAAAATACTCCACCATGTCGTTACGCTCGGCTTCGCCGTGCACTGGCACATCGATATCCAGCGCTTCCTGACGCTCAACCGCGTAAGCAATTTCATCCTGCATGCGGGCTTCGTAGTCAGCTGATGACAACTCGCCGACTTTAAACGCGCGCCGTGCAGCACGAATCTCATCGGTTTGCGGAAAAGAGCCAATTGTCGTCGTCGGGAACAACGGTAGCTTAAGCGCTCGCCGTTGTGCGTCAGCACGCACGCTGTAGGGCGCCTGTCGTTGGCTATCGGCAGGGCTAATCGCGGCCAGCCGCTCACTAACCGCTGCCTGGTGGATACGCGTTGATTCACGCCGGGCATCCAACGCTCGGGTTGCTTCATCCAAACGCTGCTCATCCTCAGGCATGGTACGGTTATCAATCAACCGCGCCAGGGTGACCACTTCCGCCAGCTTTTGCTGCGCGAAAGCCAGCCAACTCACGAGCTCCTCACCGAGTTCTGTTTCCTGCGCCAAATCTACCGGCACATGCAGCAACGAGCAACTCGGCGCCAACCAAAGCCGCTGCCCAAGGCGCACTTTTAACGGCAGCAAGCGTTCTCGCAATGCAGCTAAGTCGGCTCGCCAAATATTGCGTCCGTCAACAAACCCTATTGACAGCACCTGATGCGGGCCAAGACGGTCAATCACGCTCTCGACTTGTTGCGGCGCGCGCACGGCGTCGATGTGCAACCCAGCGACGGGTAAACGGGTAGCTAATGAAAGATTGTCGCCCAGGCCACCGAAGTAAGTAGCTAACAGCAGCTTTAGCGGTGCTGACTGAAGACGATGATAGGCACGCTCATAGGCCTGCTGCCACGCCAACGGGAGATCCTGCACCAGCGCGGGCTCGTCCAGCTGCACCCACTCAATGCCTTGGGTAGCGAGCCGCGCTAATATTTCGCCATACACGTTGAGTACGCTGTCTAGTAGCGTCAGGCGATCAAAATCACCGCCCTTGGTTTTTCCCAGCCATAGCCACGTTAGCGGCCCGGTTAGCGTTACTTTCGGAGTAAAACCCGCGCGTAACGCTTCATCCACCTCGTCGAACAGGCGGTTCGAAGCCAGGTTAAAGGTTTGCCCTTCGTGTAGTTCGGGGACGAGGTAGTGGTAATTGGTATCGAAGTATTTAGTCATTTCACAGGCGGCGGCGGGTTCACCGCTGGGGGCGCGGCCCCGGGCCATGCGAAAGGTGGTGTCGAGGTCGATATCGCCACCAGCCACTTCATGCTGGGCATTAAAACGGGCAGGTACGGCACCCAGCGCAACTGAAACATTAAGCACTTGATCGTAAAAAGCAAAATCACCAACACTAACAAAATCCAGCCCAGCATCCTGCTGCGCCTGCCAATGGCGCAAGCGAAGCTCGCGACCAGTGCTTTCAAGTTCGCTACGAGTGCATTCGCCCTTCCAGTATGCCTCAGTGGCCTTTTTGAGTTCGCGCTGAGCACCGATACGGGGATAGCCGAGAATATGAGAAACTGTCATGATGAACCCTACCAACGTGAATGAATTCACACAGTCTGGGCACCACGCCTTAGTGAATCAAACTAAAGTTTCTAATAGTAAAAATGAAAAATACTCACAATGATTGAACTGCGACATCTACGCACCCTGCTGGCTCTGCGCGAAACCGGCTCTTTGGTCGATGCTGCCGAGCGCGTGCATTTAACCCAATCGGCGCTTTCTCACCAGCTGAAAGACTTGGAGAGCCGCGTGGATAGCCCGCTATTCGTGCGCAAAACCCGCCCTGTGGAATTTACCCGCGCAGGCTTACGGCTGCTCGCCTTAGCCGATCAAGTATTGCCCGAGGTACGCAAAGCAGAGCGGGATTTGGCGCGCTTGGCAGGCACCGAGCAGGGGCGTTTGCATATGGCCATTGAGTGCCACAGTTGCTTTCAGTGGCTGATGCCGACGGTGGATTACTTTCGCGATCACTGGCCGGAGGTGGAAATCGATATTCCCAGTGGCCACCACTTCGACCCGCTTCCAGCGCTTGCCCGCGAGCAGTTGGATCTAGTGATCACCGCCGACCCCCAACCGCTTGATGGCATTCACTACGCCCCGCTGTTTCGCTATGAAGGATTATTAGCCGTCGCCCGCCAGCACGCTTTTGCAGGCCAGGGCTTTATAGAGCCCCAGGCACTGGCGGATGAAACCTTGATCACGTATCCCGTTGAGCAATCACGGTTGGATATTTTTACTCAGTTTTTGCAACCGGCGAATGTACGCCCTCGGGAGATCCGCACCGCCGAATTGACGATTATGATGATGCAGTTAGTAGCCAGTGGGCGCGGCGTATGTGCGCTGCCCAACTGGGCGCTCACCGAATATTTAGAACGCGACTACGTCAGCGCGGTAAAGCTGGGCGAGCATGGGGTATGGAGCACGCTATATGCGGCGATTCGTGAAGAGACCAGGGAAGCGCCGTGGATGCAGGATTTTTTGCGCACCGCGCGGGAAACCTCCTTTGCGGTGCTAACGGGGGTTAAGCCAGCGGATCGCGACGGGGAACCAGCAGCGTAAAGCGCGCACCGCGCAGGGTGGGGCTGGTATCGATGGTTACGCTGCCGCCGTGCCCGGCCATGATTGTCTGCACAATCGAAAGCCCTAACCCGTAGCCACCGGAACTGCGGGCGCGGCTGTCATCCAGCCGGGCGAACGGTTTAAAGATATCTGCCCGCGCTTCAGGCGGAATACCCGGGCCGTCATCTTCGACATCGATACGCACCAAGTTGGGCTCATCCCACAGCTGGATCACCACCTGAGATTTGGCATGCCGACAGGCATTTCCGACTAAATTCTGCAGGGCGCGCTGAAGATAGCGTGGCTCCGCCAACAGCTCAATTTCAGGGCCGGGCGCCAGCGTTAACGTTAACTCTTTATGCAGCGGTGAAAGGGTATCAATCACGCGTTCCGCCATGGCACGGCACTCCACCAGTGACGTTTCAAGTTCAGCGCCATTGACCGTTTCGCCGCCTAAGCGTGCATAGGTGAGTATTTCATCGACTAATTCATCGAGTTCGGCAATATCCGCATCAATGCCCTGCAACTGACGGCGAATAGCAGGCTGGTCGGTCATATCTTCGACCATCTGTACGGCAAAGCGAATACGGGCGACCGGGGTACGCAGCTCGTGGGAGACCGCGCGAATCATTTCTTGCTGACCACGCAGCAGGCTCTGCACTTGATTGGCCATGCCGTTAAACGCCATGCCTAACCGCCCTAAAAAGTCACCGCTTTCCACTTTTACCCGCGTTTCCAAACGGCCACTGGCGATCCTTGTCGCGGCCAGCTCTAGCCGCGCCATACGGGCCTCAATACTGCGCATAATTAAATAGATGATCAGGCTGAGCACGATCATCAGCCCCACCAGAAGTGGCAGGTGCAAACTAGGTGGCAGTGTATCGCCGCGAGAGATAGGCCCAGCTTGCAGCCACTGGGATTCGCCTGGCAGTTGATAAAGCAGCGTGATGGAGAGCTTATCAGAGACTAACTGAGTGATGACGCCGCCACTCGCCAGCTGGGCCTGCTGCTGGGGCGATAGACCGGCTGGCAAAGTAGACAATAGCTGAAGCGGCCAACTGCCTTGGCGCAGTTGGGCGATGCGGTTTTGACGCTCATTTTCGGGCGCAGCCGCGAGCCAGTCCCCCAACAGAGCAATGCTGCCGTGCCACTGATGCTCACTCCACTCTTCAAGCCTAGCTTGCAGTAACCATGTATCGCCCGGTAAGCGTTGCTGTAATAACCACGGCCTCTCGGCGACCAGTATCTTGCCCTGCTCTAGACGTGATCGCTCAAAATAGCCAAGATCAGCTTCGTTGATAGGCTGCAGGGTCAACTGCAACTCAAGTTGCTCGGATAAACGCGCAAGCAAAGCGTTTCGCTGGCCTGCAGGCAGGTCGGCTAATTGTTGCGTCATCAGCGACATAGGTAACGCAGCTAGCTGCTCGCGGTAATCTTCGCGGCGCACCTGCTCGATAAACGAACGGCCTGCTAACGCAATCACAAACACCACCAACAACGCTACGCCCAGCAACAAATAGAAGCGTAAAAACGAACCGTTACTGAGCACCCGCCGCATGATGCCTTCCCTCTGCATGATCAACTGTCTTTAACGAAGAGATAACCTTTACTGCGCACGGTTTTAATTCGGTGAGGCTGATTAGGATCATCGCCAATTTTAGGCCGGATACGCGACACACGAACATCAATAGAGCGGTCCTGGCCGTCGTACTTAATTCCCCGTAAGTCACTGAATATCTCTTCACGGGTAAGCACTCGACCGGCATTACGGCCCAACAGCCACAGCAGGTCAAACTCAGCGCTGGTTAGGTCGATACGCTCCCCAGAGAGCCAAGCTTCGCGGGTCGCGTTATCGATCTCTAGGTTTTCAAAGCGCAACCGCATTTCACCGTCCGGTGCAGGCCCGTCGGCACGGCGTAGCAGTGCTCGCATACGCGCCAGCAGCACCCGCGGCTGAACGGGTTTCGGCACATAGTCATCAGCGCCCATCTCAAGCCCCAAGACTTGATCCAGATCGTCGGTGCGCGCAGTCAGCATCATGATCGGGCCAGCAAAGTTAGGTCTAACGCGACGGCAAATAGCCAAACCATCTTCACCTGGCAGCATTAGATCTAAAATGACTAAATCGGGCTGCAGGGTTAAAATACGGTCAACCCCTTTCGCCCCATCAGCTTCCAGCGTTACTTGAAAGCCATTCGCTTCCAAGTAATCGCGGGTAAGTTCCGCCAAGCGCTGATCATCTTCAATGATCAGGACATGATCTTGATCGGGATAGTCAGGCATGACAGGTTCTTGCGACTCAAGCGCCTGAAACTGCTGTTCCAAATGATCTACCATCCTCTTTTTGCACTCCGCTTAGGCTGTTTATTTTTTCACCCGCTCACCCAGTAACAACGCAGGTGTCCTATTGTTGGCTCTCAGGATAACTCAAAACCATCAAAACACCCGCCTCTGTCGTTACCATTGCGCTTATTGATGGATACGGAAGGCCTGACACTTGATTCTCACAGCAACGGAAGCTAATGTAGAAACGCTAACTGTCGACAATTTGACAGAGGAACCTGCCATGGGAAGTAGCAAAACGAAAAGTGTTATTAAACGTGTTTACATTCCAACCCAAGTGCGCGACCTGCCCAACGGGGAAAAGTTAAAAATACCCGGGCATTATAAAGCACCACCCGGTGAAGGAAACGACACAATTGAGTAATGCTCTATTGAGTAGCCCTTTATTCAGTGAGTAAGCCTCAAACTAACAAAAAGGCAGGCCATCACAGGCCTGCCTTTTTCATTTGATCGCACTCAGCTAGACCGGCTATCCCTTCGGACCAAACAAGAACCACGCAATCAAACCGATCAATGGGAAGAACAGCAATACTAGAATCCAGATCAGTTTAGCAAAACCACCTGCGTCGCTTTTGGCCACTTTGACGATGGCCCAAATAACGATAATAAGCCAAATTAGTCCTAACAATCCACCTACTTCAATGCCCATAGCAACTCCTTAGCGTGTTGGCACTCTGTTTCTGAAACCTAGCTGTTTAACTCTTGCGATCAACTCCACCTTCACAAGCTGAACTCACTACTCGGGAAGGCTTAACACCATCTCACCTGCCTGTATTTCAATCGACAAGAGGTTCAAAAAACTCATGCCGAGCAGGACGGTGTCGCGCTCCATACCAGGGCTAATAGAGCCTTGTACATTTTGCACTTTTAACCCGCCCAGGGAAACCTCATCCAGTTCGGTTAAGGTACCTTCTACTCGACCATTGGCGGTATTAAACCAAGCGCTGCGCCCGGGTGCCAAGCCCAGCTCATCGGCCAAATCGGCCGATATCGCCACATAGGTGGCGCCCGTGTCGAGCAAAAAGGTGACTGGCTCACCATTAATACGGCCTGGCGCCTCGAAATGCCCAGCACGATTACGCTTTAAGGTAATCGGTTCACCCGCAGGCAAGGTATGCACGATGTTGGCATTGGGGCGCATCATCTCCTCCAGGCCACCGTGTATCCACCACGTCCCAACGGCCATTAACAGCACCCAAAACAACAGCATCATGACGATGCCACCACGCTGTGCTATTGGCGTTGCTGTCTGCGTCACCATCGTTCACCTCGCTGAGGTAAGGGCACCCAGCTATCCCTATTGTGTGTTTTCCCAGGCAAGCGCAGCCTCTCGGCCGCGGCGCTCGTTGACCTTAGCGCAAATCAGCATCGCGATAACGAACAAGGCCACACATAATAGAATAGACGCCTGCAAGCCAATGAGCGTTTGCAACACACCCAACATGACGATACCAAACACCCCCGCCAACTTATTGGCCAACCCCCAGAAACCGAAAAACTCAGCTGATTTTTCCAGCGGTGAAAATAGACCAACCAATGCCCGGCTGGCAGATTGGCTAGAACCAAGGCTCAGCCCCGCCAAGCAACCCACTACCAAGAATACGTACTGGGCCTGCCACTGCACCTCAAACTGTTCGTTGATCCACTGGGTAAGTTCCGGGGTTGCCCAGATGGCAATAATCGCCAGCACCCAAAGCGCCAACGTCATCTGGTAAGTGTGCTTGGCGCCTAGCCGATCCTGTAACCAGCCAAATCCTAACGCCCCCGCCGCCGCGGTGACTTGAACAATAATAAACATGATATTGCGTACGCTCTCGTCCCAACCAATCACCTGGGCACCGTAGATGAATGCAAACGCGATAATGATGTAAACACCCGCCATCGAGAACAGCAGCGAAATCAAAAACACGGCCAGGTCTTTGAAATAACGCAACTCATGCAGTGTAGACGTGACGCGACGCACGGCAATATGACGATAAGAGACGCCGCGAGGCTGGGGCGTACCACGCTCTTTTAACCATAAAAAAGTGGGAATGGCGGTAATCAAGAAAAAGCCGGCGGCAAAGGGACCCACCCAGCGTATACGTTCAAAATTATCCGCGCTTGCCTCACCTAGCACCACCAGAGTAAAGCCTGCTGCAAATAGTCCGCCAATGTAGCCTAACGCCCAGCCAAAGCCGGAAATTTTACCCAGCGACTCTGGCGGCCCCAGTTCAGGTAAAAAGGCAGCTATAAACGACTCCCCCATGGAATAAGCGTAATTAGACAGCACAATTAATAGCAGGCCAATAATGACGTAGCCGGGTTCAACAAAGTACAGCATGGCCGTCGTGACCACGGTGGCAAGATAGCTGATGAGCAGAAAACGCTTTTTCTCAGCCCGGTAGTCCATCACCGCGCCACACAAGGGGCCCGTGATCACTACCATCAGATAGCTGATAGCCAGACCAAGGCTCCATAAGAAGTTGGCAAGTCGGAAGTTATCACCCCGATCCCCGACGATGACCGTGGTAAATAGCTCGCCAAAGACCACGGTAATTATCAGTAGCGTGTAAGCCTGGTTGGCAAAATCAAACATCGCCCAGCCGAAAATCTCTCGACGCGATGCGTAGCCATTCATCGCCTTAGCAGTAGTAGCAGGCAGCATTAGTTTACTCTCACAGAGGAAGTCGTAAGCCTAGCAGGTGGAGCCAGCAATATGCCACGGCTTGCGTTGGCATATTAGAGGTGACAGATGACCAGCGTTGCTCTAAGTTTGATTGACTGATAGATCATATGGGTAGACAGCAATGGGATTAGTCCCACCACCTTCACGGATATTATGTCCATGCCTTTTAAAAAGGTTGATGGTCGTGCTGTGTCTTTGCCTAGCAATAGTTTCTAACACATATGCTGAAGCGCCCCTCACCTTGGCGCCATTAACCTTTATCACTGAAGAGTACCCTCCCTACAACTATATCGCTGGTAATGTCGGTAGTAACGTCAACAATCAACAGCTAACCGGTCTATCAATTGAGTTATTGGAGGAGATGTTTGCGGCGACCAAAACGCCTTTTAGTCGTCAGGACATTCGTTATTACCCGTGGGTTCGCGGCTATGAGATGGCGCTAAGCCAGCCTAATACGGTGCTTTTTTCAACCACTCGCACACCTGCACGGGAGGCCAGTTTTCACTGGGTGGGGCCGATTGCTCAAGATCGAGTCGTATTGCTCGCCCATCGTGACGCGCCGATTACGATTGATTCGTTAGCTCAAGCCATTGATCGCGAACTGACCGTGGCAGTAATTCGTGAAGATATTGGTGCCCAGGCACTGTTGGAAGCAGGTTACCCTGATCGCCTGCTAGTACCCGCCATTGATAACCGCAGCGCGCTCAATATGCTGACCCGTGGGCGGGTTGATTTATGGGCTTATAGTGAGGATGTAGCTGCCTGGATAGCTAAATCCAGAGGTTACCCTAAAGATAATTTAATCCCGGTTCACACGCTCAGTGAATCCTCTCTATACTTTGCCATAAACCAAGCTACAGACCAGCGCTTGGTAGCGCTGATGCAACAAGCATTAGACAGAGTGCAGGCAGAGCGGTCTCAGAGGTAAATAATGGTGGCTAATGACGTAATTTGCCAATGGCGATACCGCATGGGCGTTGCTCTTATCAGCGCTATGGGTAGCTGCAGCCTGCCGCTTCAAGCGATGCCGCTCACTATCAACACGGAAGAGTACCCGCCGTTTAACTACGCGGACGACCAAGGCCAAATCATCGGCAGTGCGACGATGCTCCTTCGCAACGCGCTACGCCAAGCGGACATTGAGGCCTATTTTCGGTTGCTGCCCTGGGCCCGCGCTTACACCGAAGCACGCTTAAGCGACAGTCACTGCGTTTATTCCACGACTCGTACTCATGAGCGGGAAGCGTTATTTCAATGGGTTGGGCCGCTGGTAGTCAATGAGTGGGCTGCGTTCAGTTTAGCCCAACGCGAGCTAGATGTTACATCGCTTTCTGAGCTGCGCGACTGGCGTGTAGGAAGCTTTCGGGAAGATGCTGTAGGCGATTACGTTGCTTCTAGCGGCAGTAATGTTCTACTTGCTCCCTCAGAGCGAGAAAATATCGCGCGCTTAAAGGCGGGCCTGCTTGATGTCATTGTGACAGGCAAAGCAACCGGTGAATTTATGGCACAAGAACAGAACATAGCGCTCGAACATTTGTTTACCTTTCACCGTGCACCGCTTTATCTCGCCTGCCATCCCAGCGTTTCTGAAGCGCTTCTGGCACGTTTGCAAACGCAATTAGATGCCCTGCATCGCGATAGACAGGAGGAGAGCCAGTGATAAGCCCTCGCCCGCGGTTTCCTCTCTCTGTCCCTGGCATCGCGCCTAAAAAAGGCAGCTTAACCACTAAGCAAGCGCTGCTCACCCTGCTGATTGCGTTACTGATTAGTAGCGTGGCGGGCAGTATTGAACTGTTCAGCCACGCCACCAATATGCGCCAAGAAGTGCAACTGCGTGTTGCCCAGCAACTGGCGATTGTTAATGGGGCAGCCGCCGAAGCCGCCTTCCAACTAAACCCCGACCTCGCCCACCAAATCGCTTACGGGCTGTTTAGTGATGATGAGGTAGCGTGGGTCTCCATTCGCGACGATTTTGGCCGTGCGCTGGCTGAATTTAACACCCCCGAACAGGCGGATTCGACCTGGCTCAGCCAGTACCTGTTTGGCGATATACTGCATCACCAAACCGCCCTCCAATATTACATGGGCAGTGATATGCCGGAAGCCATTGTCGGCGAAATTGAGCTGATGCTATCAGAAGGCTATTTAACCCAGCAGTTTCTGACGCGGATTTATGCGGTGGTTGGCTTCAGTATTCTGGAAGCGTTTATTCTAAGCATTCTGGTCATCGCATTTTTCCACGTGTTTATTACCCGACCCCTGCTCAAAGTACATGCGGCGATTGCCCAAACCGATCCCAACCGCCCTGGTCAGTGGCCCAAACCAGCGTTACACGGCCACCGCCATGATGAACTGGGACACCTGGTAGATAGTTTGGATCATTTGTTGAAAGCCTTTCAGCAAGGCCTGGAACAACGCGACCAGTTACATCACTTATCCAATATGGATGGCCTAACAGGGGTAGCTAACCGCCGCCACTTCGATGAGTTTTATAAACAACACTGGCTCTTGGCGCAGCAAACGCAGCAGCCGCTATCAGTGATTTTTATCGATATCGATAACTTTAAAGAGTTTAACGACCACTATGGCCATGCCATGGGTGACGAGACGCTGCGTGCGGTCGCCAATGCACTCAATCAGTGTATTGACCCTGCACGGGATTTACTCGCCCGCTATGGCGGCGAGGAGTTCGTTTGTGTACTGCCAGACCAAGACCATGATGACGCGGTAGACGTTGCCAACTGCTTGCGCGAAGCCGTGCTGTCGCTGGCCATTCCTCACGCTTTTTCAAGCACTCATTCAGACCTCACCGTTAGCATGGGTGTTGCTAGTATGTCCGCGGGCGTTTTGATTAGCGCTGAAGCATTGGTTGAACACGCTGACCAGCACCTTTACCGCGCCAAACGGCTGGGCCGGAACCGGGTAGAGACACGCAAACGCCCGGCTTAAAAAAGCCGGGCGTTGTGATACGACCATTGCGAAAAGCTAACTTTGCGAAGAGCTGGCTTTGCAAAGAGCTAACTTAGCAAAGAGCTAGCAGCGTCAGAGCAACCAGTGCGCAGCCACCGCGGCCAAGCCAATGACCATGGCCGTCAGTACGGCTACGGTCACTACCCGGTCGAGCCAACGATCAAAGGCAACCCCTTTGGGCTGCCTTCGCGTTGCGCCATGGCGTCCTTGCCGAGCCATTAGCCTGTTCGCTCCATGTATCGTGCTCCTGAAATAGCAAGCTCCCGCAACAAAAAAGCTTGCCTGTTCCTAGCATTGCTAGCTATTAATGCGCCGGTTGACCACATTGGGCGCACGACGAAGACGCTCTTCTTCCCCTAATAGCTCGGCTTCAAAGGCGTCAGCCCCCACTGGCGTTTCCCCATGGCGACGATAAAGCTGCGTCAGCATCGCCTTGCGGTCCGCGCGCAGTTCCTGCACTAAAACAAACACCATCATATACAGAATAAAGGTGAACGGTAGTGCCGATAGCACTGATGCGGACTGCAGCCCCGTTAAGCCACCGGATGCAATCAATGTCAGGCAGATGGCAGCGATCAGCACACCCCAAATGATGCGCTTATAGAGCGGCGGATTGATCGAACCATTATCGGTCATTTGCGCCACAATGTACGAGGCAGAGTCTGCTGAGGTGACCAGAAAAATAAAGATCAGCATCATGGCGACCACTGACAGCACGCCCGAAAATGGCATTAAGTCGAACATCTCGAACAGTGCCACCGTTATATTGTCCTGGGTCGCCGCTGCCAAGCCGACATCCGTACCGTTCAACTCCATCTGAAGTGCCGCCCCACCAAATACGCCAATCCATAAACAGGCGAGTAGCGGCGGTACGAACAGCACCCCAAACACATACTCTTGGATGGTACGTCCGCGGGAAACGCGGGCAATAAATGTACCCACAAACGGCGACCAAGCGATTACCCAGGCCCAGTAGAAAATCGTCCAGCTGCTCGCCCACTCATTATCACTGTACGGCGAAATACGCAGGCTCATACCGATGAAATTCTGCAGGTAATCACCAATCCCCACGGTAATCGTTTCGAGTATCGCAACGGTAGGGCCAGTGAACAGTACGTACAGCATTAACCCAATGCATAGCACCATGTTGAGATTAGAAAGGCGCTTGATGCCTTTGTCCAACCCCGACCAGGTGGATGCCATGTAAGCACAGAACATGACAAACAAAATAATAAACTGCCAAAGACCGTTTTCAGGAAGGCCAAACACGGCATTCAAACCGCCGTTCATTTGCAGGACACCCAAGCCGAGCGAAGTAGCCACCCCCATTACCGTGGCCACCACTGCAAACACGTCCAACCAAGAGGCATAGGGACGTACCTTAGGATTTTTAGCCGTTATTGACGACAACACCGAAGAAACAAGCCCCGCCTGCCCTTTGCGGAACTGAAAATAGGCAATGATCAGTCCCACAATGGAGAAGGCCGCCCACTGGTGTATGCCCCAGTTAAAATAGCTGTATTGAATAGCATAGCGTGCTGCCGCTTCGGATTCGGCGGTTCTATCCCCATAAGGAGGCTCAATATAATGGAACATGGGTTCCGCCATGCCATAGAACACCAGACCGACACCAAAACCAGCGGCCAGTAGCATGCTGATCCACGAGAAAAACGTATAGTTGGGGCGGCTGTCCTGAGGGCCTAAACGCACTTTGCCGTATTTACTCAGTGCCAAACCAAAAAGAAAAATCACAAAGCCAAAGACAGAAAATAGATAAAACCACCCAAATAACTCGGTAACGGTCGTCAGCGCTCCCTCTGCCGCGTTGGCAAATCCTTCAGGAAATGACGCCCCGACAACTACCAAGCCAAAAATAATCACCACTGATGCGATGAATACCGACTTGCCTCCATGATTAGCCATATAACCGTCCTGTTAGATGAGCTCTGTTTAGATAAGCACTGCGTACTAAGCGCATGCTTGTACAGCCAAACTTGTTTTGTACAGCTTAATGGTAACAGTTGGAAAACCTAATCGCACTGCCAGTGGAGCATGCCCCGCCGACGACGACGCATTTCGTCCTGTCGCCATGCAGTGAACTTGCTAGACCAACTGTGTTCCAATGGGTGCGAATAACCGATGGAGGCTCTCATGCCACAGATGAATCGCGACCAACGCAACGCAGCATGGCAAGCGGCAAACCAATGGCGTGCCCGTGCAGCGCAAACCCAACCCACCGGCCTAGCAGGTAGCTTAAAGCTGCTGTTTACGTGGTTGGCCTTTGGCGCGTTGATGATAGTAGGTGTGGTACTCGGCCTATTTTTCTTATTGATTGGCTGGGCAATGATGCCGTTTATGCGTCATAAAATGAAAAAGCGTATGGAGCAAATGCGTGCTCAGCAGGCACAGGATATCGGCGGCGGTTATTCTCACGGAAATACCTCTACGAACAGCCGCCCAGGTCATCAGGATGCATTAGAAGGGCACTATAAAGTTAAAGACAGTGAAGTTAAAAATGATCGTTAAGTAGATAGTCACTGATTGCGCCGCCTGTTAAAGCGGCGCATGTATCCACGTAAATGTTGCCGCTAGCGTTAGCGGCATGACCACCAAACTCCCCAGGTTGCCAATCAGGACCAGCGACGCCACCTTTTGTGGTGCTAGCTGGTACTGCTCTGCCACCAAATAATTCAATACCGCGGGCGGTAACGCTGCAAACACCAGCAGTACGGCCATTTGCATGTCATTAAGTGGTAGTAGCCACATTAATGGCAACGCAATCACTAACCCCGACAACGGACAGAGCACCGCCCCAAGCACCCCCGTGCGCCAATCGCTAAAGTCAATTTCCAGCAGCCGCACCCCTAGCGCAAACAGCATTAAGGGTATACATACTTCGCCCAGCATACGCATAGCCTCCAGCAGCCAGCCCGGTAGCGGCAGCCCACTGGTGTTCACCGCCAGCCCCGCCAAGCTCGCCAACACGATAGGCATGCGCAGCATCCGCCATAGCGAAGTACGCGGGTTTAGCATATAAAGCCCTACCGAGAAGTGCAGCAGCATCTCAACAATAAACACCACTACGGCGGCAGGCAGCGCGTCAGGGCCGAATGCGAGTACCAGTAACGGCACCCCCATATTGCCTGAATTGTTGAACATCATAGGGGGAAGAAAGGTTTTAATATCCAGCTTAAGCCACTTAGCCACCGGCAACAGCACAATCCCCGACCCCAGCACCACCGCAACAGCTGCCGTAGCAAGCCAGGCGTATTCAGCAAGTGGCGCCTGACGGTCAGCCAGCACGGCGAATACCAATAGGGGAACGAACAGCTCCATATTGAGTGTATTCAGGCTGCGAATGTCTGGTGTCCGGTAGCGTCCATAGGCCGCGCCACAACCGGTGATTAAAAACACGGGCAATAGCGTGGCCAGGATATTTCCAATCATGCGGGCCACCCCGCCTGACTCCATGGCTTCATTGTTTCTTCCTAGTCAGAGTGCCCCGTTTGCCGGGCTAGTTATTATCAGTGGCTGGTGGCTCAAGAAAGCGCTGCCAGAGCGCGGTGACTATATCGCGATGTTCTCTAAACTCTTCACCATCGGTGAGCGCTTTTTCACCGGTGAGCGCCGCTCGATGGGTAGCGCTGCGATAGGCCAGGTAAGCTTGTCTCAGTCGCTCCGCTTCTTCATAAGGTAAGTGCCCACTCTCTGTCAGGCTCTCTAAAATACGGATATTGTCGCTATACGTCAGTAGCGCGGGGGTTTGGTGAGCAAGTGCTAACACCGCGTATTGGCAGAGAAACTCAATATCCACCATACCGCCCGCATCTTGCTTAATATTAAACGTATCACTGGTCGCTTTGCTGCCCAGATGGTCGCGCATTTTCTGACGCATCTTGACCACTTCTTCGCGCAGTGCGGCTTTATCGCGTTCATTGCCTAAAATATCGCCGCGCAGTTGGGCGAATTTTTCGGCCAGCACATCGCTACCCGCCACGACACGGGCGCGCACCAACGCTTGGTGTTCCCACGTCCAGGCGTTCTGCCGCTGATAGTCTGCAAAGGCTTTAAGCGATGTTACCAATAGCCCTGAATTCCCCGAAGGCCGTAGACGCATATCTACTTCATAGAGCGTGCCGGTGGGGGTTACCGCGGTAAGCAGGTGAATAATACGCTGGCCCAAGCGGGTGAAAAATACGGGTGTATCAATGGGCCGTGGGCCATCCGTCGCGCCTTGGCCATCGCTATCATGCAGGAAAACAAGATCTAAATCGGAACTGTAGCCCAGTTCAATGCCGCCCAGCTTGCCGTAGCCGACAATCAGAAAGGCTGCCTCGCGGGTATTCAGACCCTCAGGAACGCCATGCTTGCGGGTAATATGTTTCCACGCCATGGCCAGTACGGCATCAAGAATAACTTCAGCGATAAACGTTAAGTAATCACTTACTTTCATCAGGTGCCGAGTACCCATGATATCTGACGCCGCGACATGAAGCGTTTGCGCGTGCTTAAAGACACGCAGCGCCTCCAGTTGCGCCTCGTCATCATCCTCTGGCAAGCGGTTCAGCGTTTGGCGCAGCTCATCGGCCAGGCGCGCTTTATCAGCCGGGGTGTAGAGCGTTTCCGGCGTCAGCAGCTCGTCGAGTAGGATGGGATAACGCGCCAGCTGTTCGGCGATCCAGGGGCTGGAAGCACACAAACGCATCAGGTGTTCAAGCGCCTGAGGGTTTTCGCGCAGCAGGGCAAGGTAAGCGGTACGCCGTAAGACGGACTCAATCAGCGGCTGCACCCGCGCAAGCGCCGTATCAGGCGCCTCGTTGTCGGCCACGGCGTCCAGCAGTAGCGGCATCAACGCATCTAATCGTTCAAAGCCAATCCGCTGCATGCTTTGCACTTGCCGGGAGTGGTAAAGACTCTGCAGTCGCTTTAAGGCTTTTTCCGGCTCATTAAAGCCCGCCTCGGCAAGGTGCGCAGTGGCCTCCTCCGCCTCTAGCTCGCCGCGCCAAATCAGTCGCCACTGGGCCAAGCCAAGCTGGCTGTCATCGTTGGCCTCATCCACGTCCTCTTCAGGGTCCGCGATCACTGCATCAAAGTGCTGGCGCACGCGCTCGCGCACTTCATCAAGCTGGGCAATCAGCCCCGGCCAGTCTTCATGGCCCATGGCAAAGGCTACCCGCTCACGGTCGCTGTCATCGCTGGGTAGGGTTTGCGTCTGGCGGTCTTCCAGCGCTTGAAGGGCGTGTTCGACATCGCGCAGAAAAGCGTAATCGGGCAGCAGCTCATCAACCACTTCTTGCGGCAACAGGCCTAGCTCGGGCAAGCGGTTGAGCGCGGTTTTCAGCGATGTCACCTGCAGCTCGGTATCACGGCCGCCGCGAATCAGCTGGAACGCCTGTACCACAAACTCAACCTCGCGAATGCCGCCGGGGCCAAGCTTGATATTGCTCTGCATACCCTTGCGCTTCACTTCGCGGTTAATCATCGCTTTCAACTCACGCAGCGACTCAATCGCGCCGAAATCAAGATATTTGCGATACACAAAGGGGCGTAGCCCGGCGAGCAACTCATCGCCTGCGTCTAAATCACCTGCCACAGGACGCGCTTTCAGCATTGCGTAGCGCTCCCACTCACGGCCTTGATCCTGGTAGTAGCTGGAGAGCATGGAAAAACTGCCCACCAGCGGCCCGCCGTCGCCTAAAGGCCGCAAGCGCATATCAACGCGGAAGGCGAAACCGTCCGCCGTGATAGCATCTAGGGCGCCGATGAGCTTTTGACCAAGCTTGGTAAAGTACTCTTGATGCTCTAAGGGCTTGCGCCCGCCCTGGGTTTCGCCTTTTTCAGGAAAGGCAAAGATCAGATCAATATCGGAGGAGAGATTCAGCTCACCCGCACCCAGTTTGCCCATACCCAGCACAACCAAGCGCTGGGGCGAGCCGTCTTTGCGTGGCGCGGGCTCCCCCCAGCGCGGCGCGTAAAATTGCTCAAGCCAGCTCAACGCGGCTTCCAGGCAGATTTCGGCAAGCTCAGACACCGCCTTGGCGGTATCCCACATAACGTGGCCGGGCGCACGATTAAGGTCACGCCAGATAATGCCGACCATCCGCTTGCGGCGAAAACGTCGAATCACCCGCTGCATGGCCTCTTCGTCGTCGGCGCTCTCAAGCGACTCATTCAGCCAGCTAGCCAGTTCATCCCGCCCGGGGTTTATGTCCAATTCACCGGCAATATCCAACTCAGCCAACCACTGGGGGTAGCGGGCCAGGGCATCCAGCGCGAAGGTTGAAATGGCCAACACTTTAGCAAGCGCCTCACGGCGCTGCTCAGAAAGCCCCAGCCAACTGCTTGAAGGCAGTTCTTGCTGGGTCATCTCAGCAATATTATCGGCTTGGGTCAGCGCCTCAATTAAGCGCTGCCAAGCGGCCTGGGTAGCTTTTTGTAACGACGCTGGCAGCGTCGACAACGGTAAAAAATCGTCGTTCACTTGCATAATTACCTCGCTGTCCAGCGTGTTAAAAATATTTAGCTCTTAAATCAGCTTAGCTATAAAACTTTTCCCAACCTAATAGACCCCAAGTAAGGCCGGCCATCATCAGTGACAGCATAACAGCGGCGGAGCCAATATCCTTGGCCCGGCCAGAAAGCTCGTGATGCTCAGTACCAATGCGATCAACCACGTTTTCAATGGCACTATTAAGTAACTCTACGATCAGCACAAAAAACAGGCTACTTACCAATAGTAGCCAACTGATGATGCTGTCCCCTATCCACCAGGCGAAGGGGAGTAACAACGCAGTAATCACGACTTCTTGGCGAAAGGCTGCCTCGTTTCTAAACGCTGCCTTAAGCCCCTTCCACGAATAGCGCGTGGAGTGGACCAAATGGGTTAAACCGGTATGCCCTGGTTTCATGCAGGTCGCCTCACCTTGTGAGCGTAAAGGGAAATCAGTTCGCTAAAATCATGGCGTCCAGATCCAGTGATAAGGGATCCAGCACCTCAGACCAGCTTAAGTACGGCGTACTGCCGCTACCATTGACCATGACACTAAATACTCCCCAGCGTCCTTGCGCGGTGCGAAAATAGCCCGCCGCGGCGCGCACAGCAAAGGGTTGATTAAGGGTACCGGTTTTTAACATGACATTGTTTTGAAACGTGGTTGAACCACGCCGAATAAAGCGCATAACGCCGTTGGCTGGTGACTGAAAGGCGGCCACAAAGCTTGGAAACAGCGCGCTCTGCCGAAACATGTCTTCCAGCATCACATTAACCCCCTGAGCCGATGTGCGGTTTTCCGTGGTCAGCCCACTGCCGCTATACAACGTTAATGGCCCATGACCGGGAAGATGCTGCACATAAGACTCAATGGCTTGGCCTGCCTGGCGTAACTGCGCCTGGGGCGTCTCGACCAGATCAAGCGCCAGTACATCAGCCATGTAGTTATTGGAGTAGTTCATGATGCGCAGCAATATTTCTTGCAGGGGCTGACTGTCGACGGCGGCCAAGCGCTGCGCCGTGCTGGGCGGCTGGGTCGAACTGACGCGCCATGAGTCGCGCACCTGAATCCCCGCCTGATTTAGCATCCCCATCAGCACTTGTGCGGTTTTCTCGGCCGCATCGCCCGCGCCACGATAAACATCCCGGGCAGTGGCATTAGTCGAAATCTGTCCCGTCAGGCGCATCACATCACCACGTTCATCGGTGATACGTTCAGCGCTAATCTCTGTGCCGCTATTGGCTGGGCGAGTGACGACTTGATTATCAATGGTGATCAGCGAGGTCTGGCTATCGCACAGCCCCACCCGGGCTGGCTCACCTGCGCTAGCAGCGGGGGCGACATTGACACACCAACTGCCGAAATTAACGCCTGCTGACGAAAGCGGCGCGCTGTAGGCGTTGGCGACCCGCGTGAGGGCATCGCAGCGGTCGGTAGTAATACAGTCAACCGGCCCAAACCGCCACTGGCTGATCACCAAAGCGCCATCAATTTCACGCACCCCGGCTAAGTGCAAACGTTGCACCAAGCGCCATAGGTTTTCCGTGGTCAGGCCGGGGTCGCCACCGCCCTCAAACACTAAATCGCCACGCAGCACACCGCCTTCAGCTCTATCCTCAACCCTGCCCGAGCTAACTAGCTGGCTGGTAAAGCGATGCTGAGGACCAAAACGGTTCAGCGCCGCCGCCGCCAGGTATGCCTTGGTAACAGACGCGGGCGATAACTGGCGCTCTGGATTAATGCTGCCCAGCAGCGCATTGGCGCCTGTGTCGGCGTCAAGCAGGCGCGCTTCAGCACTGATCGAGAAACCTTTGTTCTGCAGTTGGCTCAGGCGGCTGAAATCAGCGAACAGGCTGGCACTGGCGCACAGGGCCAGCGAGGCAACCCCGGACACCAGCGACCAGCGCCGCAGACGCTTAACAGTAAAAAAACAACCCATTAAATTACCTCAATGCACGTTCATTTTGGAAAACACTTGCAGCAGAACCACACCCGCCACAATCAGGCTAATCCCCAGTACCGCCGGTAAATCGGGCTTTTCACCAAACACCACAATGCCGACCAAGGTGACCAGCACAATGCCCAGGCCCGCCCAAATCGCATAGGCGACCCCCACCGGCAGCGTGCGCAGCACCAGGCTGAGCAGATAAAAAGCGAGCCCGTAGCCAACCACCACCACAACGCTCGGCAATGGACGTGTAAAGCCCGTAGAAGCCTTTAATGCACTCGTAGCAATGACTTCGGCCACAATCGCCAACACTAAATAAACAAACGTCATTTTCGCTCCAAATCAACCCATAACCGCCACAGCGCTTGGCCACTTTGAGCATACTTCGCCTCAAACGGAGTTAAATAGTCACCTTCAGGTGCAAATTCAGCCACTATCGCCTGCTTGCCGGTTACCTGCGCCACCGCCAAGGCAAACTCTTCAACGTAAAGCGACCAATTTGAGCGCAGCTCAAGGTGCCCGCCAAGCGCCAACAGTGTGGGTAAAACCGCATGGCCATGCCAGCGCATTTTGAGATGCCCTGCTTTGGGGTAAGGATTGGGGTAAAGCAAATAGTGATACTCGGGCGCCCAGCCTGCCTGATAAGCCAAACGCCAGAAATCGACCAGATCCGCGCGCACTAGCAGCGCATTATGTGGCAGTTCGCCGTGATCACGCCCCAAACGATCCTCACTGCGATCAATGCCAATCACGGCATGGCCGGGGAACTGCACCGCCAGTTGGCGTGTCGATACCCCGACGCCACAGCCGGAATCAAGTATCAGCGGCGCCTGACGGCTCGCCAACCATTCGGCCGCCTGCGCAAAGTTGCGCTGCGTGTGTTCGGCGATCGGTTTACGTAATGGGTGCGTGAGCGCTCGGTTGACCCTGCGCGCCAAATCCTGATGCGGGCCTGGCTGATTAGACGTCACTGGTCGAGAATTATGCTGCATGCCATCTCTCGGCTGAAAAGCGTGATTCTATCAGTCTCGAGCGCTTGCGGCATGACGCCGTTGCGTGGCCGGTGCTATGATCACGCATTAGGTACGTATTAAGCGCATCGCTTTGGTCATCATAGAGCTAGTTATAATTGACTTGGTTATAATTTAATTAGCTATAATTGACTTAGAGCGTTGTCAATAATTGTTATTACCACCACCGCATCACGAGGAACCCGGCTTGTCACACTTACCGGTGATTGTCGGCATGGGCGGCATCAACCCTGCTGGCAGAACCTCTGGCCATCAGGCCTTCCGCCGCACTGTGCTTGATGCCCTCCCTGCTGACCAGCAACGCCAGACACTGGAAGGCTTGGCGGCGCTTATGCGCCTAGTAGAGCACTCCGAAAAGGGGTGGCAGGACAGTCAAGGCCAGCCCGTAGACGCCCCGGCTCAGTCGCTGCGTGATCAGGTATTGAACCATACCCTGATCCGTCGCAACGAAGACCCGCGTTTTCTCGCCCCCGGCCTACCGTCTAACCGCCAGGCCAGCATGCAGTTTGCTGAGCCGATGCGCTTTACCCTGCGCCGTCGTCAGCTGCCCGACAACCTGCCGGCCGACTGGCAAGTGCGCGAGATCGATGCCCGCGAGGTAGAGGTCAGCGTGCCCGCAGGCATACTAGAGGTATTGCTGCCCGACGCGCAGGTACCCAAGGTACGCGCAGCGGCGCAGTTGCCTAGCGGTTTTGACCCCGCCAGCCTTTATCGCAGCGTGCATCACCCGCGCGGTCTCTCGCTAGCGGTGTTTGGTGCCAGTGATTGCCTGGGCGCCAGCGGTTTCTCCTGGGAAACACTCCGCCAACAGCTGAATCCAGACCATATTGCCGTGTACGCTGGCAACTCCATCGGCCAGTTGGATGACCAAGGCTGGGGCGGCTTGCTCAAAAGCCTGGTGACCGGCCAGCGCGCTACCTCCAAGCAGATGCCGCTAGGCTATGGCCAGATGCCCGCCGACTTTTTGAATGCCTATGTACTCGGCAGCGTAGGCGGCACCGGCGCGGCGCTAGGCGCCTGCGCCAGCTTTCTCTACAACCTGCGCCTGGGTATTGACGACATTCGTGCAGGGCGTCGCCGCGTGGTGATGGTCGGCACGTCAGATGCGCCAATTACGCCGGAAATCATCGAAGGCTTCCGGGCGATGGGCGCACTGGCTGACGATGCTGGATTAAAAGCGCTGGACGCGCTTGAGCTACTGACTGACAGCGACTACCAGCGCGCCTGCCGCCCGTTTGCCCGCAACTGTGGCTTTACCATGGCGGAAGCCAGCCAGTTTGTACTACTGATGGACGACTCCCTGGCATTGGAGGTCGGTGCCGATATTCTGGGCGCGGTGCCTGAGGTGTTCGTCAACGCCGACGGCTATAAACGCTCGATTTCGGCGCCGGGTATCGGCAACTACATTACCCTCGGCAAGGCCGCCGCTCTGGTGCGCGATATGCTCGGTGAAAAAGCCCTCAAAGAGCGCAGCTTTTTGCACGCCCACGGCACCAGCACACCGAAAAACCGCATTACCGAGTCCCATGTATTCGATGAGATTGCCCGCGCCAACGGCATCAGCGACTGGCCAGTCGTGGCGATTAAAGCGTTTATCGGCCATTCGCAAGGTTCGGCGGCGGGCGATCAGTTGGCCAGTGCCCTGGGCAGCTTTGCCCACGACCTATTGCCGGGCATTCCTACGCTCGATGCCGTAGCCGACGATGTCTATGCCGAGCGGTTACGGTTTTCACAAACCACCCAGGCCTTCCGTGCTGATGCCTCTTTTATCAATGCCAAAGGGTTCGGCGGCAACAATGCCACCGGTGTTGTACTTTCGCCTGCGGTGACCGAACGCTTACTTGCCCAGCGCCATGGCGCAGCGGCGATCAGTGCCTGGAAAGCACGTCGTGAGGCCACCCGCGAAGCAGCGGCAAGCTACCTCGCTAAAGCTGACCATGGCCACTACGCGCCACGCTACCAGTTCGGTGAAGCAGTACTGGAAGGCCCAGAGTTGGATATTCATGCCGACCGGATTCATATACCCGGTTACGACCACGCGGTTTCGCTCACCAGTGACAATCCGTTTGGCCGTTTGGACGAGGAGACATCGTGATGAGCAGCGGCAAAATCAATATCGCCGTCTATCCAGGCACTTTCGACCCGATCACCAATGGCCACTTCGACCTCATTGAGCGAGGCGCGCGCATGTTCGACAAAATCGTTATCGCAGTGGCGGCGAGCCCTGGCAAAAGCCCCAATCTCGACCTGGAAACGCGCATGGAACTGGTCAAAAAGGTCTGTGCGTCGTTACCCAACGTGGAAGTCATCGGCTTTTCCACCCTGCTCACCACCATGATGCATGAGCAGGGGGCGACGATTATTCTGCGTGGCCTGCGCGCGGTCTCCGATTTTGAGTATGAGCTGCAGCTTGCCAACATGAACCGGGCGCAAAATCCAGAGCTGGAAAGCGTGTTTTTAACCCCGGCGGTCGAAAACTCATATATTTCTTCGACCATCGTGCGCGAGATTGCCAAGTTGGGTGGCGATGTTTCTCGCCTGGTGCATCCACAGGTCGCCGAAGCGCTACGTAAGCACTACACTAGCTAGCCAACGCCATTGTTGAGTAAAACACTCGGGTATTAGACAGCCCGAATGTGAACGTATACGCGAGGTATGCCCATGGCCCTGATGATTACCGACGAGTGCATTAACTGCGACGTCTGCGAGCCCGAATGCCCCAATGATGCGATCTCCCCCGGTGAGGAGATCTATGTCATCGACCCCAACCTATGCACCGAGTGCGTGGGCCACTATGACGAACCTCAGTGTCAGCAGGTTTGTCCGGTGGACTGTATCCCGCTTGACCCAGAGCGCCACGAAAGCCAAGAGCAGTTGATGAAGAAGTACCGCATCATCACGGCCGCTTAAGCCTAATGCGTATCTGGGCCCTCGCCTGGCCAATCATTCTTTCTAATATCACCGTTCCGCTACTTGGGTTGGTCGATACCGCCGTGGTCGGGCATCTGCCCGACTCTCGCTATCTGGCAGGCGTCACCCTGGGCGCGACTCTGTTCAGCTTTCTCTATTGGGGCTTTGGTTTCTTGCGCATGGGCACCACGGGATTAGTCGCACAAGCCATGGGCCGCGAGAGCGACACGGATGTGCGCAACCTGCTGGGGCAGTCGCTGATCATGGCGCTGGTGATTGGCTGCCTGCTGATTGTATTTGCCTCGCCGCTGATTACGTTAGGCTTGTGGCTATTGGATGGCAGTGAAGTAGCCACCGATTTAGCGCGTGAGTACGCCCACATCCGCCTCTGGTCTGCGCCCGCGGTACTCGCCAACTACGCCATTTTGGGCTGGTTTTTAGGCCAGCAAAATTCCCGCGTCACGCTAATGATTTTATTGCTGACTAACAGCGTTAATATCGTGCTGGATTTATGGTTTGTGGTGGGCCTGGGGATGACCAGTAACGGCGTGGCCTGGGCCAGCGTCATCGCCGACTACAGTGCATTAGCCTTCGGCAGCTATCTGGTACTGCGCCAATTAGCCAACCTGAACGGCCACTTTTTGCGCGAGCGCCTGCTGGCTCTGGCGGCCTACACCGCGCTGTTTAACGTCAACGCCAACCTCTTTGTGCGCACCCTCGGCCTGCTGTTTGCCATGGCTTTTTTTACCGCCCAGGGTGCCCGTCAGGGCGATACGGTGCTCGCCGCCAACGCTGTACTGCTGCAGTTCATTATGCTCACCAGCTATGCGCTAGATGGGTTTGCCCATGCCGCGGAATCACTGATCGGACGTGCTTATGGGCGCAAAGATTGGCGTGAGTTTGCGACCACCGTGCGCGCCGCTGCCGTTTTTTCATTCTGGACAGCGGGCGCAGCGGCTCTTCTGTTTGCGCTAGGCGGCAACGGCCTTATTGCCCTGCTCACCGGCCTTGAAGAGGTACGCGAGACCGCAGCGCACTATCTGCCGTGGATGGTGGCCATGCCGCTGTTTGCGGTATGGAGCTACCTGCTTGATGGGGTATTTATTGGCACCACCGCCGTGCGTGAAATGCGTAACAGCATCTTTATCGGCCTCGCCGTCTACCTGCCCGCTTGGTGGTTAACCCAGGGGCTGGGCAATCATGGCCTGTGGCTGGCGTTTATGCTCTTTACGCTGGTTCGCTCGGCGGTACTCATTCACTACTATCGTCTTTACTACCACCGCCGCTACCGGTTAAGCCACTGGCGCTAAAACAAACACGTTGAGTAGCAACTGAGCTAATGTGAAATTAAGCGGGAAGCTTCAACGTGAAAAACAGCGCGCTCACCCGTATATTAGCTACGCACCTCCTAGACACTGACTAGGCACTTTCTAATAATGAATAAAGAGAGCATCTCATGCTTAAAATGATCTCAAAACCGGCCGTAAAGCTGGTGGAGCGCTATCTACCCGACCCGTACATTTTCGTTCTGCTGCTGACGTTAATCGCGTCGGTTGCCGCGATCGCCATTGAACGCCAAACACCGCTGGCGGTGCTGCGCTTCTGGGGCGATGGCTTCTGGGGTTTACTTACGTTCTCTATGCAGATGCTGCTGGTGTTAGTTACCGGTTTTATGCTGGCTAGCTCCCCGCCGGTAAAACGTATTCTGCAAAAAATCGCTGGTACGGCTAAAACGCCCGGTGGCGCCATCATTCTGGTGACGCTGGTTTCCTTGGCGGCCAGCTGGATTAACTGGGGGTTTGGTCTTGTGGTCGGCGCGCTGTTTGCTAAAGAGCTGGCCCGGCTGATTCGCGTTGACTATCGGCTCCTCGTTGCCAGTGCCTACTCGGGTTTTGTGGTGTGGCACGGCGGCTTGGCAGGTTCGATACCCTTGACCATCGCCACCGAAGGCCATTTTACCGCTGACCAGATTGGCGTCATTAGCACCGGCTCAACGATTTTCGCTTTCTTCAACCTCGCCATTGTGGTCTGCCTGTTTATCGCCATCCCACTAGTGAACCGTATGATGCTGCCGGATGAGAAGGATAGCGTCTACGTCGACCCCAGTGTGCTGAATGACGAGCCAGAGCCGGTAGGACGTATTACTCGTCCGGCAGAACGTCTTGAAAATAGTCTGACCCTCTCCCTACTCGTAGGGGTGCCTGGGGTACTGTTCTTGCTTGATCACTTTTTGCTGCGCGGCGGCGGCTTGAACCTTAACGTCGTTAACTTCCTGTTTCTGTTCCTGGCTATTGTTCTACATCGTACGCCACGTAATCTTCTCACTAGTTTGAATGAAGCGATTAAAGGCGGCGCGGGGATTGTTATTCAGTTCCCCTTCTACGCTGGCATCATGGCCATCATGGTTCAATCAGGGCTGGCTGAAAGCATGTCTGAGTGGCTGATCTCATTTGCCACCGCCAACTCACTGCCCTTCTGGTCATTTATCAGCGCAGGGATTGTGAACCTGTTTGTCCCTTCTGGCGGCGGCCAATGGGCCGTACAAGCACCGGTGATGCTCCCTGCAGCTCAAGCGTTAGGTGCCGACATTTCACGGGTGGCCATGGCAGTCGCTTGGGGCGATGCCTGGACCAATTTGCTGCAACCCTTCTGGGCGCTACCGGTACTCGCTATTGCCGGGCTGAAGGCAAAAGACATCATGGGCTTCTGCCTTATTCAGCTATTCATTACCGGCATTATCATTTCAGTCGGCCTAGTGTGGTTTTAAAAAAGGTCTGGCTTTAAAAAACAGCCAAGACTGCCCGCCGCCCAGTTTGCCCAGCATCTGGGCGGCGGGCAGCGATAACAGAAGGAACACCGTATGTCCGAGACGGAAACCAGCGCGAGCACCGTTATCAATACTGCCCTGCCTGGGCAACACGAACTCTCCATGACGGTATTAATGACACCTGACATGGCGAATTTCAGCGGCAAAGTGCATGGTGGCGCTATTCTTAAAAAGCTCGATGAAGTCGCGTTTGCCTGTGCCAGCCGTTATTCAGGTCACTACGTGGTGACACTGTCGGTGGATCAAGTGCTGTTTAAACAGCCTATCCATGTAGGGGAACTGGTCACGTTCCTAGCCTGCGTCAATCATGTTGGCCGCTCATCAATGGAAATTGGTATTAAGGTGGTGGCCGAAGATATTCGCAATAAGCTAATCCGCCATACCAACAGCTGCTACCTCACCATGGTCGCGATTGATGCTGAGGGCAAGCCCGCCAGCGTACCGCCACTCACGTTGGCAACACCGCTGCAGAAACTACGCTTTGAAAAAGCAGCGCTGCGCAAAAAGTTACGCAAACAGGCGGAGCGAGAAGAGCTGTTGACCCAACAGCAGCATCAATCACAGGCCCAGTAACAGCTGTTGCAACGTCCCACCATAAGGAGTTCGCATGCCCGCCAGGGAACGCTACCCGCACCTGCCTAAAGCGGTCGAATACGCCCATATCGGTTGGGATTTTTTCATTTTAACGCTGGTGGTGATTAACCTCTCGCTACTGCTGTTTGATTCACTGTTTCTGCTTGGCCCTATCAACCAAGGTATCGCCAGCATCGCGCCTGGCTTTCACGCGTTCTACGATGACACCGTTCATAGCCGCTTTATCGCCATCGACTTGGTGTTTGTAAGCTTTTTTATTGTCGATGTACTGCTTGGCTGGTCCATTGCGATTGCCGAACGGCGCTACCACCGCTGGTTTTTTTACCCCTTCGTGCACTGGTATGACGTGCTGGGCTGTATTCCCCTGGCAGGCTTCCGCCTGTTGCGTATTCTGCGTGTCGTATCGCTGCTCCATCGCCTGCACCGGCTGGGCTTAATTGACGTCACCCGCTGGGATATTTACCTATTTTTTGCCAAGTATTACGACATCTTGCTTGAAGAGCTTTCTGACCGTATCGCCTTAAAACTGCTGGGAAATGTTCAGCACCAGATCCGCGCCAGTGACTCGCTCACCGAACGTGTCATCGACCGAGTGATCATGCCCCGCAAAGCACAGTTAATTCATGAGATCGCCCAGCGGTTAGAGAGCACGATTGGCAAAGCCTACCAGCATAACCGCCACTCTATCATGGCAGCGATCAGCGACTTAGTTAGTCGTACGCTAAGAGAAAGTCCCGAGATTCAGCGCTTGAACCGGCTACCCATGGGGCAGCAGGCCACGAGTGCAATGGAGGCCTCCCTAAGCGGTGTTGCCCAGCGACTAGTCGATGAACTACTGCTTGGCATTCACTCGGATGAGTTTAAGGAATTAGTTGAGCGCACCGCCGACAGCGGCTTTGACACCTGGCTAACGGTTGACGAAGGCAGCAATCGGGTTACCGAACAGATGCTGTATGACATTCTCGAAATGCTTAAGGAGCAGGTCAATCGCCAACGCTGGAAAGACCGCTATGATTAGTCATGGCGCGTTCATTACACAACCACTCAGCACAACCGCCTTGTACGGATACACTTAAATGAACAGCGAATGGTTAATCCTCGGTCCTGCCGCGCTCTATATGATCTCGATGACGCTGACGCCAGGGCCGAACAACGTGATGCTCACCGCCTCTGGCGCCAACTTTGGCTTTAAGCGCACGCTACCGCATATGTGGGGGATTTTAGGCGGCTGCTTTTTGCTGTTTGCGGGCATCGCACTGGGGTTAGGCGTACTGTTCGAGCGCTATCCCGCTATTCAAACTGCGCTTCGCTGGATAGGCAGCGCCTACTTGCTCTATCTGGCATGGAAAATTGCCAGCGCGCCACCGCCTAATTTGAAGGCACGCGAACATAGCGTACCGTTTACGTTTTGGCAGGCGGCAGCGTTTCAGTTTGCCAACCCTAAAGCGTGGGTGATGGGACTTGCGCTAATGGCGGGCTTTTTACCCGAAAGTGGTCAGCCGGTTTTCAATGCGCTGGTGCTCGCAGGCTTTGCTGAGCTGGTAGCACTGCCGTGTATTGCTTTATGGGCGGCCTTTGGCACGGCCATTGGGCAGTGGATCAAAAGCGACGGCGCATGGCGCGCGTTCAATATCACCATGGGAATATTAACCGCCGCCTGCGTCGTGCTGATTTTACGCTAGAGGCATTAGCCGCAGCGCAAGTCTTCAATAACATCTTGATCATCAAGGTGGATATTCAAACGATCCGGACGGTGATCCATCGTGGCTGCATCACCAGGGCTAAGCACACGCACTTGGCGCGCGCGGCTATCGCTTTGTAATTGCGATACCTTCGCATCATCGAATGGCTCGCCGATCGCGTGTTGAATAGCCTCCAGGTCACAGGCAGCCGCCAGCTCATCACTGGAGCCAGTCGGCGCTACCGTGGGCGGCGGTGGTGCTGCGTCTACATCGTCGCTAGCTGGGGAAATCGGCATCTGAGAACTGACGCAGGCGGTCAGCAACATCGTAGAAGCGCTAACTAGGGCGAATTTAGCCAGAGTCATACGGGGCTTCATCCTTGAATCTCCAAATAGCAGATTGTGAATAAATAAGTTCTAAACACCACCGGGCCGGGCGTTTGCCCGGCCCGGTGGAAAACAACACCATGCTAATGCAGCTTAATTGGCTGCATCCTGGACAGCTTGGCCGCCCTCTTCCACATCCTGGCCAGCGCCAGAAATGGTATTACAACCGGTAAGAACACCCGCGGTCATCAGCAGCATAAAGCTCATGGCTAATAATTTTTTCATTTTCCGTTCTCCTTAACGAGTCATTCAACATCGGGAAACTCCACTGGCAACTCTCATTGCCGCTTGGGAGTTTTTTCAGGGTAACAGCGTTTTCATGATCACGCTCGCTTTCCCTACTTCACTTTGCGGCTGCTATGCTAGCACTTATTTAAACTGCTGTCTGGAGCCCATGACTTGAACAATTTCGAGCTAGATGAACGCCTAGCGGCTGATACACTTCCCATCGCCGACCTTCCCCTCAGCCGCGTGCTACTGATGAACGATGCGCGCTATCCGTGGGTTATTCTGGTACCCCGCTACGGCTCTGTCAGCGAAGTGTTTGAGCTTTCCCTCGACGACCAGCAGCAGCTATGGCGGGAAGCCACTCAACTCGGCGACGCCATGAAAACAGCGCTAGAAGGTGACAAAATTAATATTGCCACGCTAGGTAATGTCGTCAGCCAACTGCATGTCCATGTCATTTTACGGCGCCACTCGGATGCCATCTGGCCTGCACCGGTATGGGGCAATGGCTCCCCCGAACCCTACGATCTGGATGGTCAAGCGCAGTTACGTCACCAACTTTTAGCCCTTATTGATGGGCTTGATGTATAGCCTGGGCGTTACCCCGTCAAAGGATGACTTTGCCGAGTGGGTGGCTCATTCAAAAGCGGCCCACTTGCGGGCTGCGCAACGCCCGCGACACTAAGCGAAATACCCAGCGTGACAATCAGCACACCACCGGCCAAGGCCAGCCAGCCGGTGGCCTTTTGTACACTGCGCTGGCTATGCTGTTGCTTGGACAAGCGTCGCTGCGCCCAACCACGGGCGAGAATACTTGCCAGCGCGAGCGCCGAAACGGTAATGCCTGTGCCCAGCGACATCGCCACCACGGATGCCACTCCCACCTCGAACTGGCCCAGCAGGCTAGCAGCCCCCAGCATCAATACCGCCCCGCTACAGGGGCGCATACCAATAGCACCGACCGTTATTATCGCCGTGCGCCAATCTAACGCCTGCTGCGGCTCAATATGATGAGCACCGCCACAACAGTGGCTATGGTCATGATCGTGGCTGTGGCTACGATCATGACCGTGGGCCTGATAGGCTGCGCGTAATTGCTTGACGGCTCGCCAACATAGCCACGCGCCTAATGCCGCTACCAGCAGAAAACTGGCTTGCTCTACCCAAACAACACTGCCCATGGCTTGTCGGGTTATCCAGCCTAGGCCGTATACCAACACCACGACTAATATTATGGCAGTCACACCCTGCAACAAGGAGGCGGCAAACGAGAGCCCTAAGGCACGCTTAACAGCTCCGCCATGCGTCGCCAAATAGGTCGCCAGTACGGCTTTACCATGCCCCGGCCCGGCGGCATGAAACACGCCATAGGCAAAGCTAACGCTCAGCAGAGTCGTCCATGTAGCCATACTGGGAGTACGGGAGAGTTCGGTAATCGCCAGCGTCAGCGAGCGATGCAGATCACGCTGCCAGCCAAGCAGTTGGTAACTAACACCCTGAAACCCACCTTGCCAAACAATGACGAGCACCACCGCGGCTAACAGAAGCCCCAGTATTAATCCTAAGTGGCGTGGAAAAGGCCGCGTTAAGGCCATTTAGTCGCTCCATTGTGTAAAGCTATAAATTAATATTGTTAACAAATAGCGCCTAGCGGCAATCTACTTGGCCGGTCTCGGCAAAGTAGCGCCCCAACCCTGGCTCACCGCTTTCATCTTTATCGAGCAGCGCGGCTTCCATCACCACTTCAGGATCGGGGTCCGCGGGCAGAATAGAGAGCTCACAGGCAGGCTCGCCGTTAAGTATCAGCGCATCATCCCGTGGCTGACCGCCCTCCTCTTCATGGACAACTTCGATGTAGTAGGTGGGGTCAAACACTTGATAGCGAAGCAGAGAATCTACCAACGGCTGGGGCGTCTCCAGCGGCAGAATAAACATAAAGGTCAGCCGACCATCGCGCTCCAGGGCAGTATATTCACTTACCTCGCCCAACGCCTGCGGCTCGTCGTTGATGCGTACTTCGGTTAAATAGTGCTGACCGGAAAGATTATCGCGAATCTCTTTACCAAGCTGATCAAGGCCCTGCTCAAGGCTGGCATTCTGTACCTGCTGCAGTTCTTCAAAAACCACCAGACTGTAAAAAGGGTCCATCCGCCACGTTTGATGCAAGCCACTTACCATGCCCTGGTCATCGGTGATGATCCGCACACTCACGTCGATCCAGCCATGAGGATGGGCACGCGCATCAGGGCTAACCAGCAAACTACTTCCCGCCAAGAAAAACGCCACCGCGATACCCGCCGCCCTCATGGCGCGACTCCCAACTTATGCTGCAAGGCGACAAGCCATGGGTCGAGTAAATAGGGTGGCAACGGCTGGCTACCACTCAAGGCCGATACGCTTACTCGACTACCGTTGCCCTCTTCACTCACCTGCAGTTGCAACCGATACCCCGGCCAGCGGGCAAGCGATGCTTCCGCGCGTCCCAGGGCAATATCTGCATGGCGCACCACATAGCCTTGCTCAACCATCAAGTCTATTGCTTCGCGAAACGTTTCCTCTGTCGGCGTTGTGTAAACTAACTCACGAGGTTCCAAAGGCGCTGTGGTGGCACAGCCAGCCAATCCCGCCAGTAGCCCTATTAATACCCAGTGGCGAAGATTCATAACGGGCTCCCGGCGGCAGGCACGCTCTGCTCGAAAGCGGTTTGAAAACGCTGACAGAAATCATCATTACTGGCGCTATAGGAGTCGCGTAAATCGCCCATATGATCAAAGCGGCGAATATCACGGGAGATGCGTATATGCGCGTCGTTCACAAAAATCGAGACACGTTCTACCTCCACAGGCTGCTGACCTATTCCGCCACCAAAACCTATCCCACCGCCAAAACCGATGCTGGAACCACCACCAATGCCCAAGCCACCGAACATACGCATGCCACTCCCATAGCCATACGCATTATCGTAAGGGTCATAATAACCGTGCAGTTCACGTTCACGACTGGCGCTAATTAAGCCCAATGTGGTATCGGTAGAGGTCAGAGTAAACCCCCACTCGGTCAGGATATCTACGCTGGTTTCAAGCGCCCGCGCATCCGTTGCAGGGAAATAGCACGCAGCAGCAGGCGCTGGTTCGGCTTTAGGCAGGCGACTTGGAGTCACTTGGCAGCCAGCAAGCGCTAACAGGCAGATTAAGCTTATGGGTATCGACTTCATGTTAGATCCTCTAACGGACGAGGCCGCTGGTTTGGCGCAGGCTAGCGCGCTAAGCTCGCCAACGGGGCATACTTAACTGACACTGTAGTGAAGACACTGTATTAAAGACATCGTATTGAAGACACCGTCTTGCGGAGATCGTGCTAATGAATGTTTTGCTTTGCCCCGACAGCTTTAAAGATGCGCTGAGCGCCCAAGACGCCGCCGCCGCCATGGCCCGGGGCGTCAAGCGCGCCATACCAAGTGCCCAAGTGCGGGCCTGCCCGTTGGCTGACGGAGGCGAAGGAAGCCTAGATGCACTGATCGCCGCGACAGGTGCCGAACGCCGCCAGCTGGATGTTCACGACGCCCTGGGGCGCCCGAGAAAAGCCACTTGGGGCTGGCTTAGCGACCAGCGTACCGCGTTTATTGAGCTGGCAGAAGCCAGCGGTTTACAGCACCTTACCGCCGATGAGCGCAATGCATTGCACACCTCCACCTTTGGGGTGGGTGAACTGCTGCTGGCAGCGTTGGATCAAGGCGCTGAAAAAGCGCTGCTGCTACTCGGAGGCAGCGCTACCAATGACGGTGGTGCCGGTATGCTGCAGGCCTTGGGTGCTCGCTTTTTGGATCAAAACGATAAACCGTTACCTCCTGGCGGTGCGGCGCTTAGCCAACTGACCCGTTTAACACTGGATGGGCTAGACCCGCGGTTGGCTGGGCTCGCCCTTGAGGCGGCCGTGGATGTTGATAACCCGTTACTGGGCGTGCGCGGTGCCACCGCAGTATTTGGTCCTCAGAAAGGCGCCTCACCTGAGGAAGTCGAACAGCTAGACCGCGCGCTGGGCCACTTTGCTGATATTAGCGCTCAGGTACTCGGCGAGGACTGCCGAACGCTACCGGGCGCCGGGGCGGCAGGTGGCATGGGGTTTGCGGCCAAGGCCTTTTTAAACGCCACGCTAAAACCCGGTATCGAAATGATTATGCAACAGGCTGACATGGCAACACTCTTGGCTAACGCGGACCTGGTGATTACAGGTGAAGGCCGCCTGGATGGCCAGAGCCTGGCGGGTAAAACGCCCATCGGCGTTTCCCGTGCCGCCAAGCGCCTTAACAAACCCGTTATCGTGCTGGCGGGCAGCCTCGGCGATGGCTGGCAAGCCTGTTTTGATGAAGGCGTCACGGCCGCCTTCGCGTTAGCCGACGGCCCCATGACGCTAGCTGATGCACTACCACGCACCGCCGAGCTACTCGAAGCACGCTGTGAAAATCTGCTGCGGCTGTGGGCGCTTAAACGTTGAGGTACATAAGCACTGAAAAGCATGCAGGCCTTGAAAAGAGCTCTCAGCGCCAGCATTTAAATAGCAGCCAAAGGGTAAGGGCAGGCATCTAATGTCTTAGCACTGTTTAATGTCTAAGCATTATTTAATGTCTCAGCGCTATGGCGGCAATGCAAAAAACTTGTTTTGCATTGCACCAAAGACGCCCTACTCTGTAACACTGTTATTAAGATTTGTGCTGGAAAACGCCTTAACCGCCGCTCATTGCGGCATAAAGAGGGAGCAGGATATGACTGACACTAATAGCATTGGCCTACACGAAGGTAGCGCTAGTCAACTCGCCGAAAAGCTCAACCACCTGCTAGCCAACTACCAAATTTTCTACATGAACGTGCGTGGCTACCACTGGAATGTACGCGGTAGCGACTTTTTTGAGCTGCACGCCAAGTTTGAAGAGTTCTACACCGACCTGCTGACCAAAGTGGACGAAGTGGCCGAGCGTATCCTAACCCTGGGGCACAAACCGGTACACGCTTACAGCGACTACGTCACGCTATCGCGCATTCAGGAAGATAAAGACGTTCACGACGGCACCACCTGCGTTAAAGGCGTGCTGAAAGGCTATCAAACGATCATTGAGCTACAGCGCGAACTACTGGCGCTCGCCTCTGACGCTGATGATGAAGGCACCGCGGCACAAGCCGGTGACTACATTCGCGAGCAGGAAAAAACCGTTTGGATGCTCAATGCCTACTTGAGCAAATAAGTGTTAAGCAGATAAAGGCGTTCGCTTAGTGTAAAAACGGCACCACTTGTTGGGTGCCGTTTTTTTATGCGCGGCCATTCACACGAGGAGGACTAGCGCTGATCGGCAAGATCCTCGATCAACGCCCGCAGCATCGCCCAAAACTCTTCAACCGATTCAAGCTCCACCCGCTCATCCGGCGAGTGAGCACCGCGAATTAGCGGGCCAAACGAGATCATGTCCAGGTGCGGATACTTGCTGCCCAGAATACCGCACTCCAGCCCGGCATGAACCACCTTCACCTCTGGCTCACGGCCCAGCAGCGCCGCATGGCGCGCTTTAAAGGTCGCCAATAACTCGCCATTGGGATTGGGCGCCCAACCTGGGTAGCTGTTTTCCACTTTTACCCGCGCGCCAATCAAGCCAAATAGCGCTTGAAAGCGATCCGCCATAGCGACCACGGCACTGTCGTGCAGCGAGCGAACCAATGCGCAGAGATGCAGCCGCCCATTTTCCAGGCTTAATACGCCCAAGTTATTGGACGTTTCCACCACGCCCGGCACATCGGCACTCATCCGCTCGACCCCGCATGGGGCAGCGTGAAGCGCGGCCAACAACATGACGCTTGCATCCAGCGTTAGCGGTTCTGCTTCAGGCACCTCAGTCAGCTGTTGGGCGCTGATTTTAAGGCCGCTATCGCCACTGCCCAGCTCTCTTAAAAGAATGGTTTCCAGCCCGGCGATGGCCACCAGCGCGGCGTCTACTTCATCGGCAGGCAGCGCCACCTGAGCAAAGGCTTCACGGGGGATTGCATTACGCAACGTGCCGCCGTGGTAGCTGATCAAGCGCGCATCAAAGGCTTCTAACGTCCTTAACACTCTAACCAGTAGCCGGTTGGCATTGCCCAGCGGCTTGTGGATATCGATACCCGAGTGACCGCCTTTCAGGCCAGTCAAGGCAATCTCAATGACCTGTTCGTGGTCGCCAGCAGCGGCGCTCGGCAGCTGGGCATCGACTTCTACATCAGCCCCGCCCGCGCAGCCAATATAGACCTGTCCCCGGTCTTCACTGTCCAGGTTGAGCAGCAACGAGCCTTCCAGCCAGTTCTCAGCCAGGTTCAGCGCGCCGCCCATGGAGGTCTCTTCTTCCAGGGTAAACAGCGCTTCCAGCGGCCCATGGCGCAGCTCCGGATCTTCCAATACGGCGAGAATCGCCGCCACACCTAATCCATTATCAGCCCCTAAGGTGGTGCCTTCGGCGTGCAGCCAACCGTCGGCGACATAGGTGCTGATCGGGTCGCGAGTAAAGTCGTGCGCGTGATCGCTATTAGCCTGGGCCACCATATCCAGGTGGCCCTGAAGCACCACGCCGGGTGCCTGCTCGCAGCCAGGAGAGGCTGGTTTACGGAGTCGTAAATTACCGAAGGTATCACGGTCGTGGGCAAGGCCCTGAGCATCAGCCCAGGCTTCGAGGATGGCGACGAGCGCCGCTTCATGCCCAGAGGGGCGCGGCGTATTACAAAGGGTTCGAAAGTGGCGCCAAACTAAGGAGGGCTCCAGCGCTTCAAGATGTGCGTTCATTAAAGACTCTTCGTTATCGGCAATCGGACTACTTTACCTCAATGAGGTTATTCACGGCGAGGCGCAAGGCCTTCAACGCGTCATTGTGGGCCGTCGCCAGGGGTATATTTTGAAACGCCCACGCCGCAACTTGTCGATGTGACTGCTGTTGCGCTTCCGTTAAGGGGCAGTGGCTGGCTTGCCGGGCCAAGGCTTGCAAGGCCGGGCGAGCGAGAACGGGATCGCGATGGGCGATCGCCACATCTTCAATATCCTGCCAATCGCGCGCACTAAGCGAAATGCTCGGCATCTTACCGAGCAACAGCACGACAACCGAAGCAGGCAACGCCTTCAATTCAAACGCCAACAGGCCCGCTAATGCCGCCTGAAAGCGCGCATTCAGGTCGGCAAGCACCGCTTCACCCTGCGCGTTTAACGCTTTCGCCACCATCACAGCAAACTCACCGGTGGAGGCTTCACGAGTAATACCTAAACGTACCGGCGTAAACCCCAGCGCCAGCCAAAACCGTAACAGCGACGCCTCCGCACCAAAGGTGGCGCCATACAGCGCGACACCCTGCTGCTTGGCGGCGGCCATATCATCATGCAGTAGCGCTTTCCCCAAGCCTTCGCGGCGACGCTCAGGGTGCGTCGCGATCCTCACCACCCGCCGCCAGCGGGCGGTCAACGCCTCACGGCTACCGGCGTGAGTGGCCAGCGACTGCGCCAACAAATGTCCCTGGGGCCGACGTTCACCGCGGGCGACTTGATGGGCAAGGGTGGCCTCAAAACCGCCCTCCTCTCGTGTCACCAAAACCGCCTGAGGCTCGCTCGCCTGCTCGATCACGCGCAATGCCGTACCGGGGCCGTCAAGCAGTTGGCGCAGGTCGTTGGGGGAAGTACGGTAGTGCGACTGCACCAGCAGTCCAAACAGCTTTTCCAATGCCGCGTCTTGCTCGGCAAGCCAGGCACGATCAACCACTTTTGTAGCTACGGCGCTGTCATTCGGTTGAGCCATGGGCAGCGCTGCTTTTAACAGCAGCAGTTGATTGACCAGCGCTTCCAGCGGGTCGCCACCTTGCCAGCGAATGGGCGACTCAAGCGCCAGCGCTTTCCACTGGGGCGTCAGCCGGTCAAGGGTGTCGCGAAAGCGCAGCGCGAATCCGCGACCGGAGCCCTCATAGCCGTGCACCGTCGTGGCAAAGGCAATGCGCGGAAAAGCCACCAGCCACTGCCCCAGAAGCGTAGCGGGAATTGCCGCCGCCTCATCCACCAATAAATAACTGCCATCGCCGCCCTGCACCTGCGCATTGACCTGTTCGGTCAAGTCGTCTGGGGGTAAAAAAATCAGCTCGCGGCCCTCGGCCAGCACAAAGTGATCTTGGGCGACCCGTAGACCTGCCGGGCAGAGCGCAGACAGCCGTTCAAAAACGCTCTCCACCGCACTTAGGTGCGGCGCGGTCAGCACGATGCGCTGGGCTTTGTCCATTAGCAGCCGGGCGCAAGCGATACCCAAGGCGGCGCTTTTGCCGCGCCCACGGTCGGCAGTTATTACCAGCGGGCGACGCCGCTTTAGGCCCACCAATTGCTTTACGGCGACGGCTTGATCTAAGGTCAGGCAGTCGCTATCACCAGCGCTGGGATCACCTGCTCCACGCGAAGCTAATTGAGGCAATTGAGGCAGCTGCAACGCCTGACCAGCACGCCAGCGCACTACCTGAGTTGAGGCCTGCAGTTGACGCGCCAAGCGCGTTAGGTAATGGCAGCTCAGTTGCGACCAGTGCCAGGGGTGATCAGCAAAACGCGCGTAGTCCGAGTCAGGCGCTTCACCCCACGGCTGGGGTGTGAGTAATATCAGTAAGCCACCCGCCGTGATCGTTCCCGCCAGCGCCCCCAGCGCTTCAGGGTCAAACCCTGTGCTGTGTGTATCGATCACGACCAGTTGATGCTCAGCCCCCAGGCGTGCCCGTGCCTTGCGCGGTGAGAGAATAGGCGCGGAAAACTGCAATGCGGTGCTCTCATTGGTCACCCACAGAGGCGCCTGCCAGGAGAAGGATTGCCATATGTCCTGGGCGATTGAGCGACACTGTTCTGCCTCACCGCTTAACCATACCAACTGGCGCCAGCCGCGGCGGTTGAGACGCTGCGCATGATGAACTAACGCTGCCACCCTTCGCGATGGGTGTTGGCTTTCTGACAGCTGATTATTCAGCAAATAATTGCCTACTCCGGCGCGCCTGTTTCCCATCACGTTACCCTATAAAGTGTGCCGCTGAGCCTCTTATGGCGAGCCTTCTGCTTACAACTTTGGTTGAACAATTTAACTACTTTCAACGTTTCTGTACTACTTAACGACTCATCTCAACATTCAAAAACCCTATAACTGTCTGTTTTACTTAAATATATATAATTTACTTAAGAAACTATGGAAGAGATTTCTTACATTACTGATATTGCGCTGCAGCGGGGTTGGTGTGCTAGTTTAGCTCTGTAGCGCTTAAATTAACTTGTTTACGTAAACGTAACGCTGTAGCACTGCACTTTCCTGACTTCAAGTATCCAACACTAACAACGTCACACGCCAAACCAGGAAACACACCATGAAAAAAACGACCAAATTTGCCCTCACTGGCCTTGCCGCTGGTGTTGCTTTCGCAGCCTTCGCGACCACCGCTCAAGCACAAGAAGAGTGGACAATGACCTCTACCTGGCCGGAGAATCTTGATCTTATCAAGATAGACCAGCACTGGGTGGAGCTGGTCAATAAGCTGGCGGGCGAAGAACTACAAATTAATTTCCGCGCGGGCGGCACGCTAATGCCCGGCACCGAAGTATTTGACGCCACAGAAACGGGCAGCATTGAAGCCGCAGGCGACTGGCCAGGCTACTGGGCCGGCTTGAATCCCGCGTTTTCACCACTGGCCACCACTACCAGCCTGTTCAATGGCGTTGACTACCTTAACTGGATTCAGCAGTGGGGTGGCCGCGAGCTGTACGAAGAGATCTACGGCCAGTTCAACATGGTGTATCTGCCCTACGGCATTACCAACAATGAATCGGGCTTTATGGGCCGCACCCCGATCGAAAGCATTGCCGATTTAGAAGGCAAGCGTCTGCGCCTTTCGGGTCGTGACCAGGGCCGCGTGCTTGAAGAGCTGGGCGGCTCCCAGGTCACTCTGGCGGGTGGTGAAGTCTACCAAGCCATTGAACGCGGCGTTATCGATGCGGGTGAGTTTTCAACCCCCGGTGTTGATTTTAACGCCGGTTTTGCCGAAGTGGCTGACTACTGGGCCACGCCGGGCTGGCACCAGTCGGCCAGCGTATTTGGCGTAATGATCAATAAAGATGCGTGGGACGCTCTCTCAGAAGAGACCCAAGAAACCCTGCGTATCGCGGCGGATGCCACCATGGCATGGTCGCTAGCCTGGTCTGAACGTCAGTCCACCGAAGCCACGCAGAAGTTTATTGACGCCGGTGTCACGATCAATCAGTTCTCTGAAGAGGACTTGGCGCGCATTCAGGAAGTCACCAATGACGTCATTCTGCGCGGTGCTTGCGAAGACCCTGACCACGCCAAGGTTTACCAATCCATGATTGCCTACCTTGAGCACTACGCGACGTGGCGCGATGTTTCCGCGCCTTACAACATGAGCCGCGTGATGGATAATCTGCCCTCACTGGAAGAGATCGAAGCCTGCCTGTAAGGCGCTTCTGTGCCGCCTCGGTTTTTACCGGGGCGGTTTTTTTGTGCTGACCGCGGAGATCTTCCATGAATGCGATTGCCAAGGCGATCGATGCTATCAATGAAGCTTTTGGGCGCATCATCGCGCCATTGATTGCCATCATTACCCTGATTGTTCTTTACGACATTGCGTCACGCTTTCTGTTTGGGCGCCCTAGCGACTGGGCGTTTGACGTGACCAAAATGCTGTTTGGCGCCCACTTTATGCTGATGGCGGCTTACGGACTCCGCCACCATGCCCACGTGGAAGTCGACGTATTGAAACGGCTGCTATCGCGTAGGAAGCAAGCCGTGCTTGAAGTGCTCGGTTATCTAATTTTCTTTGTGCCGTTTATCTGGATGCTGATCACCCTGGGCTGGAGCTTTTTTGAACGCGCGTGGAGCCGCGGTGAAACCACTTATGGCATGGTTTCTATCCCGGTCTACCCGATTAAAGGCGTAATTGTGGTCGCCGCTATCCTGATTCTGCTACAGGCAATTGCCATTGTGCTGCGTGCCATCATGCAGCTTCGCGAGGAGACATCAGCATGAACCTAAGTCCTGAAATGCTCACGCTGGTGATGTTTGGCGGCCTGATGGTGGGCCTGTTTATGGGCCATCCGCTGGCATTTGTGCTGGGTGGTGTCGCGGTTATCGGCGCTTTTCTCGGCCCGGGCGAGCGTATCCTCGGCACCCTGATTAACAATATTTTCGGTAACGCCATGGACAACTATGTCCTGGTGGCGATACCGCTGTTCATTTTGATGGCGCGGTTCTTAAACGACTCCGGCGTCACCGAGAAGATGTTTGATGCCATGCGGCTATTGCTGGCGAATCTGCGCGGCGGCCTGGCTCTTACCGTGGTCATCGTGTCGGTGCTGCTCGCCGCCACCACTGGTATTGTCGGTGCCTCAATTGCCGTCATGGGGATGATCGCCCTGGTGCCGATGCTCAAGTATGGCTACAACAAAGAACTGAGCGCGGGCGTCATTATGGCCAGCGGTTGTCTGGGCATTCTGATTCCGCCCAGCATTATGCTGATCCTAATGGCAAGCTATTCGCCGGTATCGGTTGGCGCACTGTTTGCGGGCGCGCTGATTCCCGGTCTGCTGCTTGGTGTTATGTATGCGCTCTACGTATTGATCATCTGCTATCTCAAACCCCACTACGGCCCCAAGGTGCCAGCGGAAGAGCGCGCCGAAGTCAGTACCAAACAGCTGCTGATCATGCTGGCCAAGTATGTGGTTCCCCCCATGTCGTTGATTCTGGGCGTGCTGGGTGCACTGTTTACCGGTATCGCCACGGCGACCGAGGCCTCGGCCATCGGCGTGTTTATCGCGTTCATTCTGTTTTTGATTTTTGGTGATCGCAAAATAAGCACCTGCTTCTGGACGATGATAGAAGCCGGCAAAACCACCACCATGGTCATGCTGGTATTAGTCGGCGCCACCGCCTTTACCGGCGTGTTCTCCCGCGGCGGCGGCATGACCGTGATCAGCGAGCTGGTGCTGGCGATGCCTGGTGGCACGGTGGGCGCGCTGATCCTAATGCTGTTCTTGGTGTTCGTGCTGGGTATGTTCCTGGACTGGACCGGCATCGTACTGCTGAGCTTTCCGATCATGCTGCCCATCGTCGAAACCATGGGCGTCGATATGCTCTGGTTCGTAGTGATGGTAGCAGTAATATTACAGACCTCGTTCCTCACCCCGCCCTTTGGCTATGCACTGTTCTACCTGAAAGGCGTGGCGCCACCGGGGGTAGAAATCGTCGATCTGTACAAAGCGGTCGTGCCTTTCGTCGCCCTGATTCTGCTGGCGTGTACGCTAATGGCGTTCTTCCCGTGGCTGATTACCGGCCTGCCGAGCATGATGCTGGGTTACTAGGCCTTTCCCACCCTAACGCTTAGTGCTTAACGTTCAACCATTATAAGCCCGCTTCGGCGGGCTTATTTTTGCATTGACGACTGGCCTGCAAAGCTGCAGTAGAACAGCGCCAATGCTACTATTCACGCCCGCCAGTGATTCGCATTAGATGTTTGCTGCGCTACTTTCCGGCTTTCCACTATTGCTTTCCGCTATTGCTTTCCACCAATGCAAGGAGTGTTCGCTTGTTCAGATCCAGCTATCGCGGGCTATCCGCTGCCACCTCTTCGCTTAGCCGTCGCGCCAGCCCCTGGTCGATAGCCTTGATCGCGGTGGCGTTCGTGGTTGCTCTGCCAGTGCTGGTGGTGTTTGCCCATATCGTGATGCCGACCGATGGCGTATGGCAGCACCTGGCCAGCACGGTACTGGGTCGCTACCTGAACAATACGTTCTGGCTGGTGGTGATCGTGGGCCTCGGCACGTTGGTCATCGGCACCGGTACCGCCTGGCTGGTGGTGATGTGTCGCTTCCCCGGCAAACGACTATTCGAGTGGGGGCTGCTGCTTCCACTGGCGGTGCCTACCTATGTCATCGCCTACGCCTATACCGACTTCCTCCAATTCGCTGGCCCATTACAGAGTCTGCTACGCGAGACGTTTGGCTGGGAGTATGGCGACTACTACTTTCCCAATGTGCGCTCGCTGGGCGGCGCGGCAACGGTCATTACCCTGGTGCTTTACCCCTACGTCTACCTGCTGGCTCGCGCCTCATTCCTGGAGCAGTCGGTATGTGTGCTGGATGTGGGCCGCACGCTTGGCCGCGGCCCTTGGCGGCTGTTTGCCAGCGTCGCCGTACCGCTGGCTCGTCCGGCGCTGGTGGGCGGAGTGTCACTGGTATTGATGGAGACACTGAACGAGTTTGGCGCCGTGCAGTTCTTTGGCGTCGATACCTTTACTACCGGCATTTACCGCACCTGGTTCGGCATGGGCGAACAAGTCGCGGCGGCGCAACTGGCAGCGTGTCTACTGACTTTCGTGATTGTTTTAGTGCTGCTGGAGCGCTGGTCGCGGGGCAAGCGCCGCTATTTCCATACCACCAACCGCTATCAGCAACTGCCTGAGTATGCGCTGCACGGCTGGCGCGCCGTGGCGGCGACGCTTGCGTGCCTGCTACCGGTGCTGGTGGGCTTCTTACTGCCCAGCGGCATTCTACTTAATCTAGCGCTGCAGGGGGGCGATTCGCTGTGGGGCTCGCGCTTTATCGGCTACGCCTGGAACAGCCTGGGATTGGCAACCGTCGCTGCGCTAATCGCCGTGGGCCTGGCAGTCGTACTGAGCTATGGCGTGCGCATGCACGATACGACGTTTGCGCGGGTGGCTTCCAGGGTCGCCTCCATGGGCTACGCGATTCCCGGCTCGGTTGTCGCAGTGGGTATTCTGATTCCGTTTACCTGGCTGGATAATGCACTGAATACCTGGCTGAATAATCACTACGGCTACATTATCGGCCTGGTGTTCAGTGGTTCGGCGTTTATTCTGCTGTACGCCTATGTGGTGCGCTTTTTGGCTGTCTCGTTCAATGCGGTTGAAGCCAGCTTGGGCAAGGTAACGCCGAGCATGGATGCCGCCTCACGCACCCTAGGCCAGACGGCAGGTGGCACGCTGCGCCATATTCATACGCCGATGATGCGTAGCAGCCTGCTGGCGGCGGGGATTCTGGTCTTTGTCGACGTGATGAAGGAGCTGCCAGCCACGATCATTCTGCGCCCCTTTAACTTCGACACGCTGGCGGTTCGGGCGCACAATTTGGCCTCTGACGAGCGGCTGGCCGAGGCATCGACATCGTCACTGGCGATTGTGGTTGTCGGCATCCTGCCGGTGATTCTGCTTAGCATGGCCATGCGACGTTCGCGCCCCGGCGCTAACTCCTGACGAAACCCTAGTTAGCCCTAGGTAGAGAGCGGAAAAACAAACACCTGGGAAAGATCGAGGTGGATATCCACCGGCTGCCCTTCTGCGGGTAGAAATACTCCCGGGACACGGGCGTGCAGGTGGGCTTCAAGGCCATTCTCGCCATGGGCACACAGGTGCAATAGGCTGGTGCGCCCCAGCAGCTTCGCCATGACCACATGGCTATGGCGATGAGCATCCGCCGGCAGATCGCGTTCCACAATACGTAGTGCCTCGGGGCGAATCATTACCTGAGCATCACTGCCTTCAGCTAGCCCCACCGCAGGCACCCGCCCTACCGGTGTGCTCACCATGCCGTTGTGTACCTTGCCCTGCAGCTCATTCACATCGCCGAAAAAGGTCACCACAAAGGGGTCTTGCGGCGCGCAGTAAAGCTCTCGCGGTGTTCCTGTCTGCACGATTCGCCCATCGCGCATCAGCGCGATGCGGTCTGCCATGAACATGGCCTCTTCAGGGTCATGGGTCACCAGCAGCGTCGCCGCCCCGACCTTTTTCAATACGTGCAGCGTATCGTCGCGGATACGGTCGCGCAGGCGCGCGTCCAGGCTTGAGAAGGGTTCATCCAACAGCATCAGACGCGGTGACGGCGCCAGCGCACGCGCCAGGGCTACCCGCTGCTGTTGGCCGCCCGAGAGCATATGAGGGTAGACATCGACATAACCAGCCATGCCCAGCTGTTCGAGCAGCTGTTTGGCCCGTTCACGGCGCTGACCGGAGGCCAAGTGCTTCAGCCCAAAGGTGACGTTTTCCAGCACGGTGAGATGGGGGAACAGCGCCGAGTCTTGAAACGCTAGCCCTACATTGCGCTTTTCCGGCGGCATGTGGCGCTGGCCCGGCGCAGCAATAGTAATATCTTCCAGCGCTACGCTGCCCTCTTGCAGTACTTCCAGCCCCGCTGCAATGCGCAGCAGCGTGGTCTTGCCGCACCCGGAGGGGCCCAGCAGGCAAACCACTTCACCCGGTGCAACGCTTAAATCCACCCCTTTGACAACCGCATGGCCGTCATAGGCATGGCACACATTGTGAAGGGACAACGCCGTTGTACTGGGCGCCATCGGGGCGACCTTGAGGGTTGCTGTCATATATCACCACAGTTAATTAACACGATTCAGGTACGCAAACCGCGCTTGTCAAAACCTAAACGCGGATTTAATACGTTTGAAAGTTGTTTGCATTCTATTTTTTATTCACTGGTTATGCACGTAACACCTTTTACGTAGACGCTAAGCCTTGACGTCAGGCAGTCAAAACGCTTCAATAACGATGTTAATAATGCAACTTATTATCATTCAATAAATAAGGATGTGCTTGATGAAAACTGTACGCTTTGTTGCTCCAATGGCAGCGATGATGGTGGGCGCTACGTTTGCTGGTCAGGTTGCTGCAGATGAACTCAACCTCTACTCTGCTCGCCACTATGACTCTGACGAACGCCTCTACGATGCGTTCACCGAAGAGACCGGCATCGAAGTCAACATTCTTGAAGGCGACTCCGACCAGTTGATCGAGCGCATTCAGCGCGAAGGCGTGGCAAGCCCTGCAGATGTAATGCTTACCGTCGATGCAGGCCGCCTGTGGCGCGCGGAAGACGAAGGTATTTTCCAGAGCGTCGAGTCCGATGTGCTTAATGAGCGCCTGCCCGAAGCCATGCGCCACCCTGACGGCCTGTGGTTTGGCTTTAGCCAGCGCGCCCGGGCGATTTATTACAACCGCGAAAACTTCGACCCTAGCCAGATTACCAGCTACGAAGATCTTGCCGACCCGCAGTTTGAAGGCAAGGTGTGCATCCGCTCGTCCAATAACATTTACAACCAGTCACTGCTGGCGGCCATGATTGAGCACCACGGCGCAGAGGGTGCTGAAGAGTGGGCCCAGGGCGTGGTGAATAATATGGCGCGCGACCCGGAAGGTGGTGATACCGACCAAATTCTGGGTGTGGCCAGCGGCGAGTGCGATATCGCGGTCGCGAACCACTACTACTATGTGCGCCTGCTGAAATCTGACGACGATGCCGAGCGCGAAGCCGCCCGCAAAGTGGGGATCATTTTCCCCAACCAGGATGACCGCGGCACCCACGTGAACGTAGGCGGCGCCGGGGTTGTGGAAGGCGCGCCTAACCGCGAAAACGCCGTCCGCTTCCTTGAGTACCTGGCCTCTGACACCGCTCAGGAGATCTTTGCTTCCGGCAACAATGAGTTCCCGGTGGTGGAAGGCGTGAAGAAAGATCCGGTGCTGGAATCCTGGGGCAACTTCAAAACGGACGACGTTAACATCAGCGTACTAGGTACCAATAACCCTGAGGCTATCCGCATCTTTGATCGCGTCGGCTGGCGTTAAGCCTAACCAGCCCGATTAGCCCAACCCCGTAGCCACTGGCTGCGGGGTTTTAGTTTATGGCAATAGTTACACTGGGGCGTTAGTGGGCTTCATCCCAGTTGGCACCGCTCTCCGCTTCGACAATCAGTGGCACTTTTAGCGCAGCTGCGCCCTGCATGCGTGTTTGCACCTGCTTGATAAACGCCTCGACCTGCTTCTCCGCCACTTCAAACACCAGTTCATCGTGCACCTGCATCACCATCAGTGCGTCGAACTCGCCCTCTTCCAGCCACGCATCCACGTTGATCATCGCTTGCTTGATGATATCGGCAGCCGTGCCCTGCATCGGCGCGTTGATCGCGGTGCGCTCGGCGCCTTGGCGACGGTTGCGGTTCTGCGACTGAATCTCCGGCAGGTAAAGCCGCCGACCTAGCACGGTTTCAACAAAGCCATCTTCAGCTGCCTGGGAGCGGATGCGCTCCATGTAGCGGGCCACACCAGGGTAGCGATCAAAGTAGCGATCGATGTAGGTCTGGGCCTGATTACGTTCGATACGCAGTTGGCGCGCCAGCCCCCAGGCGCTCATGCCGTAAATCAAGCCAAAGTTGATCGCCTTGGCGCTGCGTCGCTGGTCGCCGGAGACTTTTTCAAGGGAGGTACCGAAGACTTCCGCCGCGGTAGCGGTGTGGATATCGCGCCCTTCGGCAAACGCCTCCAGCAGGCCTTTATCTTCGGAAAGATGCGCCATGATGCGCAGCTCGATCTGCGAGTAGTCGGCGGCGACAATGCGGTAGCCGGGGCGGGCGATAAACGCCTGACGAATTTTGCGTCCCTCTTCGGTACGAATAGGGATGTTCTGCAGGTTCGGGTCTGATGACGATAGCCGCCCGGTGGCGGTAACCGCCTGGTGGTAGCTGGTGTGCACCCGGCCAGTGGCCTTATTGAGCAACCGTGGCAGTTTATCGGTGTAGGTGGATTTAAGCTTGGCAAGGCCACGGTGTTGCATGATGACCTTGGGCAGCGGGTAATCCAGCGCCAGCTCTTCCAGCACCCCTTCAGCGGTGGAGGGCGCGCCTTTAGGTGTTTTCTTGAGCACCGGAATCTTCTGTTCTTCAAACAGAATCTCCCCCAGTTGCTTGGGCGAGCCCAGGTTGAATTCACGCCCGGCGAGTTCAAATGCCTCGCGCTCCAGTTCTCGAATACGCTGATCCAGCTGCTGGCTCTGTTCGTGAAGGCGCTCGGCGTCCACGGCCACACCGTTACGCTCGATGCGCGAAAGCACCTTGATCAACGGCAGCTCGATATGATCCAGCACTTCCGCCAAGCGCCCTTCGTTTTCGACCTGAGGGCGCAGCGTTTGTTGCAGTCGTAGGGTGATATCGACATCTTCGCAGGCGTAAGGCACGGCTTGTTCCAAGGCAATCTGATTAAACGTCAGTTGCTTGGCGCCTTTGCCGGCGATGTCTTCAAAGGAGATGGTCTTTTCGCCCAGATACTTCAGCGCCAGCGAATCCATATCATGGCGCGTGGCGGTGGAGTTGAGCACATAGGATGCCAGCATGGTGTCGGCAAACGGGCCGACGACAGCGATCTCATAGTTCGCCAGCACCGAAATATCGTACTTGAGGTTTTGACCAATCTTGGTTTTGGTTGGCTCTTCCAACAGTGGTTTTAGCGCGGCTAGCACCGCTTTACGGTCAAGCTGCTGGGGCGCATCCAGGTAATCGTGGGCAACCGGAATATAAGCAGCCTCCCCCGCTTCCAGCGACACGCCGATGCCGACAATTTCCGCATCCATGTAGTTGAGGCTGGTGGTTTCAAGGTCGAAGCAGAAGCGCTCGGCACCATGTAGCCGTTCTAGCCAGCGCTCAAATTCCGCTTGTTCGAGAATGACGTGATCTTCGCGAGCAGCCCCTTTAGCAACGGCGCTCGAACCCTCGGCATCGCTCTCTGCCACGTCAGCGCTGGCGGGCGCAGGCTCGCCGCCTTTAACGTCATCGACGCCTTCGTCTTTGCCTTCCAGCAGTTCACCCAACCACTGACGGAACTCCATCTCTTTATACAGCGTCACTAGCGCTTCGCGGTCTGGATGAGCGATATCCAGGTCATCCAGGCCCACCGGCAGATCGCAGTCTATCTTGATGGTCGCCAGCCGATAGGAGAGAAACGCCTGATCGCGATGCTCTTCAAGCTTCTTGGGCAAGGTTTTCGCCCCGCGGAAGGTGAGCGTTTTTACCCGCTCTAAATCGCTATAAATAGTATCCAGCCCGCCGCCCATCCCTTGCAGCAGTCCAATGGCGGTCTTTTCACCCACGCCGGGTACGCCGGGTATGTTATCGACCTTGTCGCCCGTCAAGGCGAGAAAATCGATTATCAGCGCAGGCGGCAGGCCGAATTTTTCCTCCACACCTGCTTCGTCAAGCGTTTCATTCTTCATGGTGTTGACCAGCGTGATGTGGGCATTGACCAGTTGCGCCATGTCCTTATCGCCAGTAGAGATCACCGCATCGCGCCCTGCCTGGGTCGCGTGATGCGCCAGGGTGCCAATCACATCGTCTGCCTCGACGCCTTCAACGCATAGCAGCGGCAGGCCCAGCGCCTTAACACAGGCGTGCAGCGGTGCTATCTGACTACGCAGGTCATCCGGCATCGGCGGGCGATGCGCTTTGTAGTCGCTGTACATGTCATCGCGGAAGGTTTTTCCCGGGGCATCGAATACCACCGCCATCGGGCTTTGCGGGTAATCCTTGATCAGCCGTTTGAGCATGTTCAACACGCCCTTCACCGCGCCGGTAGGCTGACCATTAGAGGTCGTAAGCGGCGGCAGCGCGTGAAACGCACGATAAAGGTAAGAGGAGCCATCGACGAGAACGATCGGAGCGCGAGCCATAACCAAGTTCCATTGTTGAAAAAGTGCTGAAGAGTGTGTCGAAAAGAGTACTGAAAATAGTTGTTCACATAATACGCGTTGCGCGGGCTGACTGCAGGGCCAAACTGGCGCTGCCACATTTACAGTGACAACAACGCTGCCAACTGGGCTACCAAGCCGCTACAATAATGGGCTTAGCAACCTGGGCGAGACATTCATGGCTGTATTCACCCCGCTTAGCGACGCACAGGTCGCCGCGTTCTTAGAAAAATTTGATGTTGGCAGCTTCGTTTCCCTGCAGGGAGTGGCGGGCGGCACAGAAAATTCGACATTTTTTGTGACCACTGACCGTCGCGAGCTGGTTTTGACCCTGTTCGAACAGGGCGAGCATGCAGAGCTGCCGTTCTTTGTGGAACTGCTGGACTATTTAGACGAGCACCGTCTGCCGGTGCCCGGCACGATTCATGACCGCGAAGGCGTTGCCCTGCATAGCCTGGAAGGCAAACCGGCGCTGTTGTTTCCGCGCCTGCCCGGTCGTCATCCGGAAGCGCCCAACCTGGCTCAGTGCCACGCCCTGGGCGATACCCTGGGCCGCCTGCATGTGGTCTCAAAACGCTTTCCCGGCCACCGCCCGAACCCGCGGGATCTCAACTGGCTGCATGTAATGCACCACAAGGTGCTGAGCTATTTAAGCCCGGCAGACCAAACCTTGATGAAGGATCAAGTCGACGATTTTGAGGGCGCCTTTATTCAGCACGATGAACTGCCGCAAGGTGCTCTGCACGGAGACCTTTTCCGCGACAATACCCTCTTTGAGGGTGATCAGTTGGGCGGTATTATCGACTTTTATAACGGTTGCACCGGCGACCTGCTGTTCGACTTGGCGATTGTGATCAACGACTGGGCTTCCAACGACGACGGCACGCTTAACGCAGAGCGCTACGGCACGCTATTGAGCGCCTATCTGGCACGCCGACCATTAACGACGGATGAGCGCGAGCTATGGCCCACCATGCTGCGCATGACAGCGCTGCGTTATTGGTTATCGCGCCTGCTGGTGGTTTACGTTGACCCGCCAGCGCATGATTTAACGCCCCACGACCCGGAGCGTTTCCGTACTATTTTAACGGCGCGCATCGCCCAAGGTGCGCTGCCGCTGCCTGAGGTAACTGCATGAGTGTGACGGCCACAACTAGCCCTGCGCTGCGCGCTCGGCGCACCTGGAATATCGATCAATGGGGCAGCGGCTACTTTGATGTCGATGACCACGGCCAAGCCCTGGTCCGCCCGCTGGGTAGCGATGCAGAAGGCCCGGCGCTGCCGCTGAGTGGGCTGGTGCGTCAACTACAAAGCGCTGGGCTACGCCTCCCGGTGCTGGTTCGCTTTAGCGATATTCTCCATGACCGGGTCGAACAGCTGTGCGGCGCCTTTGATGCCGCCATGAGTGATTGCGACTATCAAGGTGGTTACACCGCCGTTTACCCCATCAAAGTGAACCAGCAGCGCCGCGTAGTGGAAGAGATTCTGGCCACCGCCGAGCGCGGGAGTGGCCGCGTGGGGCTGGAAGCGGGCAGCAAACCGGAACTACTGGCGGTGCTGGCGCTTTCCGATGGCGGCTCCTCGCTGATTGTTTGTAATGGCTACAAAGACCGCGAGTATGTGCGCCTGGCGCTGCTAGGAGAGAAACTCGGCCATAAGGTCTATTTGGTGGTCGAGAAGCTCTCCGAGCTGCAGATGATCCTGGAAGAGGCCCGCGAGCTCGACGTTACCCCGCGTATTGGCCTGCGCGCCCGCCTTGCCTCGGTGGGCAAAGGTAAATGGCAGAATACCGGCGGTGAAAAATCCAAGTTCGGGCTGACCGCCAGCCAAATTCTCGAGGTGGTAGACACCCTTCGTCGTGAGGACGCGCTGGAAAGTTTGCAGTTGGTGCACTTCCACTTGGGCTCCCAGATCGCCAATATTCGCGATATTCAGCGTGGTCTGCGCGAGTGTGCCCGCTTCTATCAAAACCTGATGCAGCTGGGCGCGCCCATCGATACCATGGACGTAGGCGGCGGCTTAGGAATTGACTACGAAGGCACCCGCTCGCGCAGCTTCTGCTCGGCCAACTACTCGATGCGCGAATACGCGCGCAACGTCGTTAATGCCTTTGCCCAGCTATGCCAAGAGGCCGACCTGCCCCAGCCCCATCTCATCAGTGAATCCGGCCGTGCGCTAACCGCCCACCACGCGGTGCTGATCACCAACGTGATTGGCGAAGAGCGTATTGATGACACGCCGCCTGATCGCTATTCCCTAGGAGAGGGCCAAGAAGAGAGCCAGGAAGATGCCCAAGTAGAGCTTCTCTGGCGGGTATTTGAGCAGTTGGCAACGCACCAAGAGCCACGCATGCTAGTGGAAGCCTGGCACGACCTGCTTCAGGCAGTAAGCGAACTGCAGGATCGTTTTGTGATGGGCCTGAGTGACATTACCGCCCGCGCGGAAGGCGAACGTGTCTACATGGCTGCCTGCGCACGGCTGCGTACCCAGCTTGACACCCGCAACCGCGCCCACCGTGAAATTATGGACGAGCTAGCGGAGAAGCTGGCCGACAAGCTGTTCGTCAACTTCTCGCTGTTCCAATCGGTGCCTGACGTGTGGGGCATCGAGCAGATATTCCCGGTGCTGCCCCTTAGCGGACTGGATCAAGCGCCAACGCGCCGAGCAGTGATTCAAGATATTACCTGCGACTCCGATGGCCGCATCGACAGCTACGTCGATGGCCAGGGCGTAGAGAGCACCCTGCCACTGCCCGAGTGGGCATCTGATGACGAGCGCTGGTTAGGCTTCTTTTTGGTAGGCGCCTATCAGGAGATTCTTGGCGATCTGCACAACCTGTTCGGCGATACCGACTCTGTCGATGCCGCGCTTAATGCCGATGGCGAGTGGACACTTTCCAACCCGCTGGCGGGGGATTCAGTGGCCCAAGTGCTCGCCTACGTCAACTTCAATGCCAACGTCCTTAAGCAAAAGCTCACCGACCAGCTAGCCGCCAGCGGCTTTACGGCGGATGAACAAGCCCGCTTTGCGGCAAGCTTGAGCGAAGGGCTAGAAGGCTACACGTATCTTGAGTAACGCGGTTTGAGCCACTTGGCCCTATAGCGAACATTGGCTGCGAACGTTTTTGTCGGCTAAAATAAGAAACGCCACCCTGAATTTGCGGGGTGGCGTTTTCTTTGATCGTCACAATTTACAATAACCTTGGTAATGGCGTACTCAACATATACCTCAATGGTCTCGCCACTTGTTTAACTACTCGACTACGCTGGTTTCAATTTCCAAACCACCGGTCAAGGTTAAGCGCAGTGACGAGCCGCGAACGAGTTTTCCAACGCCTGAGGGCGTACCGGTCAAAATGACATCACCCGGTTCGAGGGTAAAGTGGCGGCTCATTTCGGCCACCAGGGACGGGATAGCAAAAATCATATCAGCCCCCTCGCCGTGCTGGCGCTCTTCACCATCAATCTCCAGCGTGAAAGCCAGCGCATTCCAATTGGGTACCCGACTTAAAGGTAAAAACGACGAAAGCGGGCAGGCGCCATCAAAGGCTTTGGCGATTTCCCAAGGATGGCCCTTCTCTTTAAGCGTCGTCTGCACATCACGTAAGGTTAAATCCATCGCCAAGCCGATACCGACAATCGCCCGCTCGGCTTCATCCATCGTGGCATGGGTTAAAGTTTCGCCCACTAACAGAGCAAGCTCTGCTTCATAATGAACATCGCCCCGTGAAAACGGCGGATCTAAGGGCTTGCTTAGATCCACGACGCTGGTAGCTGGTTTAATAAATAGCAACGGCTCTGTAGGAACTGGATTATCCAACTCTTTCGCATGGTCGGCATAATTGCGGCCGATGCAGACAACTTTGCCCAACGCGTGGGGAAACTCCTGGCCATCGGTGAACTGTAGAACAAAACGCATGGCGGGTATTCTCCTTCTCATTATGCGTGCCGCATTCGCAACGACAGGCGCAACAGTTTACCCCACCTAGACGAAGGTTCCACAACCTTCAGCCATCAATTTGTTCCCCCACCACTCGTTAGCGATACTGCTGCGCCTGCTGGTCAAGGCTGTGAGCCAAGAAGTCAGGGCGCTGCTTAGCTGCTGCATAGGGCGCCTCACAACGGTTATCGCGACGATTAAAAACAAAGAACACGTTGCTACGTGGGTCAGGCGAAAGGTTGGCATTCGACGCATGTAGCGTATTGCAATCGAACAGCAGCAAACCGCCCGCTTTACCCTTCGGCGCTTCAATACCGTGTTCAGCCACTAGCTCGGTTAGCGCTTCAGGGCTTGGCACGCCCACTTCCTGCGCTTTCAGCGAGCTTTTGTGGTTATCCTCCGGCGTTTCCCCCAGGCACGGCACAAACTTGTTGTGTGAACCGGGAATCAGCATTAACGGCCCGTTGAACTCATGGTTGTCGGTCAAGATCAGCGACGCACTCACCGCGTGCATCGCTGGCATGCCATCTTCCGCGTGCCAGGTTTCAAAATCGGAGTGCCAGTTAAAACCCTTACCGGCAAACCCCGGCTTATAATTGATCCGCGACTGATGCACATAGGGGTCGTCGCCAATAATTTGACGCGCAGCGCCCGCTACCCGTTCGTCGCTGGCCAGTTCACCCAAGCGTTCAGAGAGGAAATGCACCGCAAAGAGTGAGCGGATTTCCTGGCTTTCTGGCTCTGTCACGCTGAATTCTTTATTGCGGTACTCATCGTTACTCATCAGCGCCGTCATTTCTTGACGCAGCTCATCAAGCTCCGCGCCTTCAATGAGGTTGGGAATAAACAGAAACCCTTTGCGCTCGAACTCATCAAGCTGCGCCTGGCTTAAGGGGCCAGAAAGCTGACGACCTTTCACGACCGCATCTTGTCGCGGCAGCCAGGTTCTCTCAGGTGTAGTGGTTAAACGCGACGGGTAGGCATCCTGTACCTGTTCGCTTTGAACCTGTTCACTTTGAACCTGTGTACGCTGAACACTAGGGGTATCGGCCATTTCACTATATTGCTTATGGGCGTTTACCGCATTTAGCGGTGTGCTTTTGACTGTCATCTAATCCACTCCTTGTATGATTAGGTTTCAGATCGAATGATGTTGCTGGGGATAGCGTAGACAAACAAAATCAGCATGCAAGGGTTAATAACGCTTTTCATAACGTGTGTTATGTGAAAAAAATTGAAGCTTCCTTTATATGCGCTTATCTGCGATAGTTAAACCTTCTACGTTAGCTAAACCCTGGGTAATCTTCTCTCTCCTGCTTTAAAGTTCGCATTAGCTTTTTCCGCTCATGAACAGTAGACCAAGAGGTTGTATTCCAACTTAACGGGTTAAAAAAATCGCCTGCTGACGATTTAAAAAACTTAAAATGCCGAGAAGCACCTAATAGCCTCTTATCTGCTCCATGAAAAAAGACAACGAATATATTAACGATGTCACCCGGCTCAATTTGAATGACGTCTTGTTGAGTTTCCTCTTCCTTCTTTGAAAGGCAAGGATAAAATATTCCACCCACCTCTAACTTGACACAGTTTCCAGGAAGAATAGTGCCTTGATATTCCCACTTATCGCTACCATCAACTTCTTTTTTAAAAAGCCCTTCTCCATGTAAGTCGTCAAGGTTGTAAACTTTCTTATTTTCACCGCAATCAATACTAAAGAAAACATTTCTTACATAAACAGGCTCAGCCGCCATATTCGTAAATGCAAGCTTCATACTGCTACAATCGTAGCCTTCCGTATGAATAATAAAACGAGCACGCCGCTGGCGCTTAAACGTTAGAAAAAATAGCTGGGCAAAAACCACCCAGATTAAAAAAGTGCCTATTTCAACAAACGCCATCACCAATTCATAATAATTCTTTATCATATTATTCCACTTATTTAAAACAAACAAATTCAAAACAAGCGGAGATGCCCGTAAATAATGTTTTCATCGAAACCAGTATACTCTGCCAACAACTCTGGCTCTAATAGCTTAATACTATTCCTACTCTTCCTAATCAACTTTTTTTGCTCTAAAGAAGTCATGCATCTGCTAACATGAACGCTGGTAATACCTAACAGCTCACCTACTACCTCTTGAGTAATAGGAAAAGAAAATACATTTGAATCAATCAGTTTTTTAAAATTATACCTTGCATATATTTCAAGTAAAAAATGCGCAACGCGCTCTTCAGCCTTATGGTGAGTACAACTTCTAAGCCTTTCAATAGTAATATTGTCATTCACCATGATATAAGACACGACAGCTCTTCTTATATCTGTATTTTCTTTAAATAAATCATGCACCTCGTTAACAGAAACTTTATCTAACTGACAGTTCTGCAACCCCAGTATCGTAATATCATGATTATCGAAAAAACTTTCTCGCAAGCCAACAATATCGCCCGGCATGTAGACGTTACATATATCTTGTCCATGACTTTTAAAAGTATGGCACAAGCTTACCCAGCCTTGTTTTACAACAAATATTTCTGCCCTTCCCTGGCACAAAGAGTATAGCTTTTGGCTTCTTTTCAACTCCATACTTTTAACATTAGCACTCGACAAAAGATCTATAGAGTCAGTCCCAATCTCTGCATAATGGCTGAGTATATTACCAAGGTTGATGTCCTTGGCTTGCAAGCCTGTCACGCTGGGCAACTGAGCATAATGATCGCTCCCTTTAAAAATTTCACTGTGCATATCAATTGCATTGCTCATCTTCTCTACACTCCCTTGTAGTTAGACAAAACTTGATTTACAAAGAAAAATCTTACAATCCACGTACATATAAAGAGTTAATTGAGAGGTAGAATAATAGTTAACATCTCACGCTTCCTCAAGCTAAACCAACATTTTTTAGAGTCATTTATTAACATAAATCAAGTAGCAACATGCAAAAATATTAGCACGCTAAATAAAATGGTAATATAGGGTTAGGGATTGCGGGTATAAGTAAGCATTGATGTTTATTAAATATAAAAACAGCCGAGCCAGTTATAACATATGTTATTGATACTGAAAGAAATGATCTTGAAGCTCTATCATTGCGTCATGCACTCTTTATAACGAATTAGTGCTTAGTTAGATCATTATTTTATTGCTACTTTTAACTTTCAAGGATGCCATCATGAAAAGGAATATTTTTATAGTAGCCTTAGAAGACAAGCAGAAAGCCATGCTTGAAACACTGCGTGAGTCCAAACAGCTGGAAATACACAGTCTGCTCACGGTCGATACAGCGGTTGAAGCAAAACAATTCTCGTTTAATAAAGTACTGGAAGCCGCAAGAGAGCAACTTGCTAGTTTTCCAGGCACTGTAGATGCCATTATTGCACAATGGGACTTTCCTACCAGTGTTTTAGTACCCATTCTATGCAAAGAGCATGGAATTCCCTCACCTTCTGTGACCAGTGTTTTAAAGTGCGAGCATAAACTCTGGAGCCGAATAGAGCAGCAAAAAGTTATTCCAGAAGTAGTGCCTCGCTTTTGCGGTGTTGACCCCTTCGCAGAATCGCCATTTGACCAAGTCACCTTAAACTATCCCTTTTGGATTAAGCCTGTAAAAGCTTTCTCCTCTCACCTCGGCTTTAAAATTGAGAATTTCGAGCAGTTTGAAGCAGCGATAGAAGAGATAAGAGAAAATATTAACCAGCTAGGCGATCCATTTAATGAGGCGCTGGAATACGCTGATACCCCGGAAGAAATCAAACAATTAGGTGGCAATGCATGTATCGCAGAGGAAATCATCAGTGGTGTACAAGGCGCGCCTGAAGGCACCATGTTTCAAGGTGAATTCAATGTGCATGGCATTATTTCACAGCCAAAATCCAAACTGACAGAAACGCTGTTTGACCGCTTAGAGTATCCAAGCAATTTGCCTGAGCATGTGCATCATAAAATGATCGAGTCTTCAAGAAAATTCCTTGAACACATCGGTTACAACAATGGGTGTTTCAACGCTGAATTTATGTGGAATGAGGCAGAAGATAAGCTCTGGTTAGTAGAATTCAATACGCGCATTTCACAGTCGCATAGCGAGATATTCGTGATGGTCGATGGTATGTCGAACCACGAAGTCGCTGTTGATATTGCCTTGGGCAATCGCCCCTCTCTGCTTAATCGCCAGGGCGTAGCACCTGTCGCTGCCAAGTGTTTTATTCCCTATGAACATAAGGATGGCATTGTTAGAAAAATCCCCAGCGATGTAGAGATTAACGAGATCAAATCGCTCTACCCGCACACAGAAGTGAAAATTGATGTCGAAACTGGTCAACGCTTAAGCGACTTAATGCATCAAGACAACTTTTGTTATCGGTTAGGCACGCTTTATTTGGCCGCCGACAATCACGACCAAATTGAGGAGCAGTTTGAGTACTGCTTGAAAGCTCTCAAATTTGACATCGAGCACGTAGACGAATGAGCAAATAAGAGGCGATCATGCAAATAGTAGAATCATTCCCTTATTCAGTCCGTGAAATCGAGAATGTATTCATACCCATGCGGGACGGAAAAAGATTAGCCGCCCGCATTTGGCTGCCCGAGAAAGCGGATACTTCACCGCTACCGGCCATCATGGAATATATTCCTTACCGAAAGCGGGATATCACACGCGCAAGAGACGCGACCAACCATGCTTATTTAGCAGGCAATGGCTATGTTTGTGTACGTGTTGATATGCGCGGCAGTGGCGATTCAGATGGCGTGCTGACAGATGAATATACTCAGCAGGAGCAACAAGACGCCGTTGATGCTATTGAATGGATCGCCAAGCAGGCGTGGTGCAACGGCAAAGTAGGCATGATGGGCATCTCGTGGGGCGGCTTTAATAGCTTGCAAGTGGCGGCCAAACAGCCCGCCGCGCTTAAAGCCATTATCAGCCTTTGCGCCAGCGACGATCTTTACGCGGACAATATGCACTATATGGGCGGCTGCTTGCTGGGCGATAACTTATCCGAAGCAACCGTCATGTTTGCTTTTAATGCGTTGCCACCTGACCCAGAGATTGTCGGCGCTGACTGGCGCGACATGTGGTTTGAGCGCATGGAGAAAAGTGGGTTATGGATTGATCAGTGGCTTAGGCATCAACGTCGCGACGCTTATTGGTCAACCAGCTCGGTGTGTGAATATTACTCCGCTATCCAGTGTCCGGTTTACGCAATCGGCGGGTGGGCCGATGGCTTTACCAATACCGTCTTTAGGTTAATGGAACACCTTGAGGTGCCACGTAAGGGGCTTATTGGCCCTTGGGGCCATAAATATCCGCACCAAGGGCTGCCAGGGCCAGCAATAGGCTTTTTACAAGAAGCCTTGCGCTGGTGGGATTATTGGTTGAAAGATGAGTCAAACGGGATCATGGATGAACCGATGCTACGTGCCTGGCAACAGGATAGCGTGCCTCCCGATAACTCTTATGATGATAGGCCTGGCCGCTGGATAGGCGAGCGCCAATGGCCAAGTAATAATATCCAAGAGCGCAGTTACGCTTTATTGCCGTACCAGTTAATCGCTGAATCCCAAAGCCAGCAAGCGCTTAGTGACGCTCATGAATACGCTTCAATGGAATTACAGTCACCGCTTAGCGTGGGGCTGGAAGCGGGCAAATGGTGCTCTTATTCAGCCACCCCGGACCTTCCTGGCGACCAACGAGAAGAGGATGGCGGCTCGCTTATTTTTAGCAGCCCAAGCTTAATCGAGCCCCTCTGTATCTTCGGTATGCCTGAACTAGCGTTAGAGGTATCAAGTGACAAGCCCCAGGCAATGTTGGCAGTTCGCCTTTCAGACGTAGCCCCTGACGGCAAGGCAACACGAGTTTCCTATGGGTTACTGAACCTTACCCACAGGGATGGCGACTCACACCCAGAACCTCTTGAGCCGCATCGGCGCTACCGTGTTTCCATTCCGCTAAACGGTATCGCTCAGCAATTTCCAGCGGGTCACCAAGTAAGGGTGTCTGTCTCCACCTCTTATTGGCCACTCGCATGGCTGCCGCCTGAGCCTGCCAAGGTCACTGTTCATTTGGAAAACTGTCAGCTAACGCTTCCCGTTAGGGAGCCACAAACGAACGATGCCGATCTTTCGCCTTTTGATACACCACAATCGGCACCTGCGCTTGATACCAAGCTATTGGAACCTAGCGAACATAACTGGCTGTTGCATCGCGACCTGGCAAGCAAAGCGTCCACGCTTGAAGTGATTAACAACCAGGGCCGTTTTCGTATTAATGATATAGGTACCGAAATACATCGCAGCGCCAGCGAGTATTACCGCACCGTTGATGATGATTTCACTTCCGCCCGAGGTGAAACATTCACAGAATCCTGCTTTAAGAGAGGCGACTGGAATACCGAAGTGTACACAAGGACCACGCTAAGCTGCACGACGGAAAATTTCATTGTCCATGCCCAGTTGGATGCTTACGAAAATGAGCATCGCGTGTTTTCTAAAAACTGGGAAAGTGTGATTCCCCGAGACAACGTATGAATTTAAAAGCTGATATTTAAAAACTGATATTTAAAAGCTAATAGCCAGGCTCACAAGCCGTTGCTTTCCCACCTCGCCGCCCGATTACACCCTTAAAGGGCGGCGTAATTTTTTAAGCCTATTCAGTGAGCGTTTCAAGATACGCCGCTATATCCCTGGCGTCCTGCTCCGTGACCTCCAGGTCTGGCATCGCAGTAAGAGGGTCCACTTGGGTGGGATGACGAAGCCAACGCACCATATTATCGTTGTTATTGGAAAGCACCCCTGCGATGTAGCGGCGCTCTCCCATTCCCGCCAAAGGTGGACCAACATCGGCTTGTGGCCCAACTAACCCTGGAATCCGATGGCAGGCAATACAGGCATAACCATACATCGCTAGACGCCCTCGTTCGGCATTGGGAAAAGTGACGCCTATCGCCAACCACCGTTTGTTACCGCGATTGACCCATGGGCCAGCGGCATCCATGGTGATACAGCTCAGTAATAGCAGCCCCAAGTTAATGCTGGGCCATAACAGTTACGGCTTCTCACCCGAGTGCGGCCAAGCTGCGGCATGCGCAGCCAGATACAGGTAGCTGATCGGGAAAGTTTTTCTGTAGTGTCTATCCTTACCACTGTACTGCTATTTAGGAGGTGTAATGGGGGAGTTCGACAGTAGCCTTGCTTTTCTGCTGCCTTGGGAATTCTCCCCTAGCTGGACTCTCGCCTGCCTGGCTGGCGCAGGTCTCTATGTCCGCGGCCTGCTTCATCGGCGGCACTGTGGTCTGCATGAAGGATTCTGGCGCCCTTTCGCCTTTTTCTTGGGTATCGTGGCTATTTATACGGTGTCTCAGACACATTTCGATTATTTAGCGCAGTACATGTTTTTCGTCCACCGCGGCCAGCATCTAGTGCTGCATCATTTAGCGCCATTTCTAATCGCCTTGTCGGCCCCGCTGGCAATACTGACCGCAGGTATACCGCATCGGGTGAGAAATTTGCCAACGGTTACTTTCGCTGCGCAGATGCTCAAGCCCGGTTATCGGCTTTTGCAGCAACCGGTAATCGCTCCACTGCTGTTCGTGGGCCTGATTTACTTCTGGTTAATTCCCCAGGTTCATTTCGACGCGATGCTGAGTCATCGTCTCTACCAGTTGATGAACTGGAGCATGCTGGTTGATGGGCTACTCTTCTGGTGGTTAATACTCGATTCCCGGTCGCCCGCAAGTGGCGGGCTCAGCTATGGCGTACGCATTACCCTGTTGCTTGCCGTGGTGCCGCCCCAGATGTTGCTGGGCGCCTACCTCACCTTCAGCCATAACGTGCTGTTTGACGTGTATGCCGTTTGTGGCCGTGCCTGGCCACTGGCACCATTAACGGACCAGCGGCTCGGCGGCCTGATCACCTGGATCCCAGCGACCATGATGAGTGTGCTGGCGGTGTTGATCATTATCGGTCGTTTGCTTGGTAAACGTTCGTCCATGTATCGCTATGGGTAACGCTATGTATAAGACAGGATGCAAAACCGCGCTGTTGTCAGGGATGCTATGGCTGGTCGGCTGTTCTGACCCAAGCTGGCAAACCAAGGATATTTCCGAGCTTATGCCACCATTGGAGTTCGAGCTAGTCGATGAAGAAGCCCGCTCGGTCACTGAAGCCGACTATGCCGGTGATGTCACCCTGCTCTTCTTCGGATTTACTCATTGCCCGCATATTTGCCCCACCACCCTGGCGAATCTGGCAGCGATTTCGCAGGAATTGGGGGAAGAAGCCCAAAACGACTTGCGAGTACTGTTTGTGTCTGTCGACCCTAACCGCGACGACCCCGCCACGTTGCGAGAGTATACCGACGCATTCGGCCCTGAGTTC
>NZ_PJBT01000108.1:0-1085 GCF_002836035.1 Halomonas sp. MES3-P3E
TAAGTGCCTATTCAAAATTAATCGCGTGATCAGTTCCGTAACCACCGAGTAAGCGGTGTACCTCTTCATGTAGACGTTCAAACGAGAGATAGGCACTCAAGGGCAGCCAGGTGTACTTCATCTGCCGCCACAGAATCTCTATCAGATTCAGCTCTGGTGAGTAGGCAGACAGATAGATCAGATGCACACGTTGCGACATCCACTCCACCCTCTTGCGCCTAAAGGCCTTGGAGCGATGCATGCTGGCATTGTCGAGCACCACAACGGCGAAGGTGTCTGGATCCTTCTGGATCACAAACTGGTCAAACGCTTCTATGACCGTTTCCGTGGTCACTGTCTCGGTTGTCGTGTGATAGACCAGTTTTCCGGCTCGGCTTAGGAAGCCCAGCACGTTTAGCCTTCGGCTGCGGGAGTAGGCAGTGACTTCCCAGGGCTTGCCGATAGGGCTCCACGCATACGGCACCGACGACGCTTGTGAAAAACCTGATTCATCAAAGTAATAGAGCTCGTGCTCGCCTTGGTCCTCTCGCTCGTGAAGCGCTTTCATCAAGCCTTGCGTTTTGCGAAAGTCCGTTTCGTCACGCTGGGTCTTGAGTGAATGCCGAATGCGCTTGAAGCTATGGCCATTTTTTTTTCAACGCCCGGCGCAGTGTCACCGTGGCGACAGACTTGCCAGTCTCTTCTTGAAAGCGAGCCTGTAAGGCGCGAATCTGATGGGGATGCTCGGCTACCAACGCTTGCAGTCGCTTGTGATCGTGTTCATCGAGGGCGGGTGTTCGTCCACTACGCGGTTTGTCGGTGAGACCATCAAAACCGGACACTTCCCATTGCTTGAACCATCGTGATACGGCATCGCGGCGAACCTGAAGTATCTCACTGATTTGGGTAATAGTATGGCCTTGGTCACTCAGTAGAATGGCATGCGCCCGACGACGGAGAGCGCGCTTCTCGCCATGGTGATAGGCGGAGGTCAGCGTCTGTTGTTCAGGTTCAGTGAGAGGGGCAACGAAGCGTTTTTCCATGGTTCTGTCCGTGTCAGAAATCCTGGCATGGATATTACACGAAAACTTTAGATCAGGTACTTA
>NZ_PJBT01000109.1:0-1080 GCF_002836035.1 Halomonas sp. MES3-P3E
AGGAAAGACATCACTCGCAGAAGAAGCACCGGCTAACTCCGTGCCAGCAGCCGCGGTAATACGGAGGGTGCAAGCGTTAATCGGAATTACTGGGCGTAAAGCGCGCGTAGGTGGCTTGATAAGCCGGTTGTGAAAGCCCCGGGCTCAACCTGGGAACGGCATCCGGAACTGTCAGGCTAGAGTGCAGGAGAGGAAGGTAGAATTCCCGGTGTAGCGGTGAAATGCGTAGAGATCGGGAGGAATACCAGTGGCGAAGGCGGCCTTCTGGACTGACACTGACACTGAGGTGCGAAAGCGTGGGTAGCAAACAGGATTAGATACCCTGGTAGTCCACGCCGTAAACGATGTCGACCAGCCGTTGGGTGCCTAGAGCACTTTGTGGCGAAGTTAACGCGATAAGTCGACCGCCTGGGGAGTACGGCCGCAAGGTTAAAACTCAAATGAATTGACGGGGGCCCGCACAAGCGGTGGAGCATGTGGTTTAATTCGATGCAACGCGAAGAACCTTACCTACCCTTGACATCTACAGAAGCCGGAAGAGATTCTGGTGTGCCTTCGGGAACTGTAAGACAGGTGCTGCATGGCTGTCGTCAGCTCGTGTTGTGAAATGTTGGGTTAAGTCCCGTAACGAGCGCAACCCTTGTCCTTATTTGCCAGCGAGTAATGTCGGGAACTCTAAGGAGACTGCCGGTGACAAACCGGAGGAAGGTGGGGACGACGTCAAGTCATCATGGCCCTTACGGGTAGGGCTACACACGTGCTACAATGGCCGGTACAAAGGGCTGCGAGCTCGCGAGAGTCAGCGAATCCCTTAAAGCCGGTCTCAGTCCGGATCGGAGTCTGCAACTCGACTCCGTGAAGTCGGAATCGCTAGTAATCGTGAATCAGAATGTCACGGTGAATACGTTCCCGGGCCTTGTACACACCGCCCGTCACACCATGGGAGTGGACTGCACCAGAAGTGGTTAGCCTAACGCAAGAGGGCGATCACCACGGTGTGGTTCATGACTGGGGTGAAGTCGTAACAAGGTAGCCGTAGGGGAACCTGCGGCTGGATCACCTCCTTAAACGATGCGTCAC
>NZ_PJBT01000110.1:0-1063 GCF_002836035.1 Halomonas sp. MES3-P3E
TTTTGCCAGTCAACGGGGGTGGCCACTTTGTGCTTGTCAGTTAGCTGAAGCGAATCGAGAACCCGCAGTATCTCGTCGACATTACGTCCTGTGCTGGGTGGATACGTCAAAGTGAGACGAATTTTCTTGTCAGAATCGATGATGAAGACCGTGCGCACCGTAAGTTTGGGGTCGGCTTTGGGATGGATCATTCCATAAAGCTTCGCTACCACCTGATCTTCGTCAGCCAGCAAGGGGTAGTTCAGGGCCGTGCCCTGAGTCTGTTCAATATCCCCCACCCAGTCGTGGTGAGAGCTGAGGGGATCCACCGAAACCCCAACCAGTTTGGCACCCCGCTGGGTGAATTCGTTCTTTCGCTTGGCAAACGCGCCCAGTTCTGTGGTGCATACTGGCGTAAAATCAGCGGGGTGCGAGAACAGCACCGCCCAGCTGTCGTCAAGCCATTGGTGAAAGTTGACCGTGCCTTGCGTGGATTCGATCGTGAAGTTTGGTGCTGTCTCGCCCAGTTGTAGCGCCATGGAAATGTCCTCATGTCATTCATTGAGTAGCCACCATAACTTTGAAGTCAACTTTAAGGTCAAGCTTGATGTGTAATATTTGCAATTCGATAGGAGACAAATAATTTGTCAATAAAGGTTGACCTTAAAGCAGCTGTAAGCCTTAAAATTCTTACGGCGTTAAAATGGATATGATAGGAGGTAGCACCATGGGATTGGTTCAATACCCTTGTTGGCCGTCTCCATAACTTAAGTTGCGATAACACATTGGAATCTCTCTCTTCCATCGGCTTGGTCGGCGCCTTTATCGGCGGATTGGTCTCCTTCTTCTCGCCCTGCACGCTGCCCCTGTTACCGGCCTACCTGTCGGTGGTCACAGGCGGTAGTGCCGGTAAAGCCGACAGGCGGTTAGAGGCATTGACCCTCAGTGCCTTCTTCGTCTTCGGCTTCAGCATCGTGTTCATCCTACTCGGGCTCGGCGCCAGTAGTATCGGGCAACTGATGCGAGGGTATCGCCAAGAATTCAACTGGGTTGCCGGCTCGGCGGTGATCGTGCTGGGCCTCTT
>NZ_PJBT01000111.1:0-1024 GCF_002836035.1 Halomonas sp. MES3-P3E
CCTGGATTCAACTAATAAGTGCAGCACCTGCGGTTTCTAGTGCTCCTGAGTATTCACCTAAGAACACCTGGGCTGGGGTTCGGTATCCCAGCCGCTTTCTTGGTCTATCGTTTAGCTTATTGACGACACTTCGTAGCTCGGCATTGGTCACTTTGCGGAAGTCAGTACCTTTAGGAAAATACTGCCTAATCAGACCATTGGTGTTTTCATTAGTACCACGCTGGCATGAGCGGTACGGGTCGCAAAAATAGGTCTTAGCCGAGACGGCCTTGGCAACTTTCCGGTGCTCAGCGAATTCCGACCCATTATCCAAAGTGATGGTGTGCACTGCCCCTCGGCGTGGTGCCAATAACCGCGTCATTGCCTGAGCCGTTCTAGTGGCGGTGATTGTTGGCAGCCGCGCTGCCAAGAGGTAGCCACTGCGTCTTTCGACCAGGGTCACCAGTCCAGATTCTTTGTGGCCCTTAAGCACCGTGTCGCCTTCCCAATGTCCGATATGGCGCCGTTCTTCCACCTTGGCAGGGCGCTGCTCAATGCCTACTCGGTGCGGGATTTTGCCTAACCCCGCCCGCTTAGCCAATTGGCGCTGGTAGCGCCGCTGGCGTGGCAGTCGGAGCCGTTTCCATAATGTTCCACCGTGCTTCTTGTCGTCCCAGATTAACGCATAGATCCATTGATGGCTTACGCAGACCCCGTTGGCATTGGCCATGAAGCCACTGATTTGCTGAGGGCTCCATTCGTCCATCAATTGGTCAGTGACCCAGCGAATCAGGCTGGGCAGCCGCTTCGTCACTTTCCAGGCAGTGCGTCGGCGCTGATCACTTGCCGATTGAGCCTGTTCAGGCGCATAACCACTGGTCAGACCGTTGCGCTTTATCTCGCGACTAATGGTGCTGCTATGGACACCAATGGCCTTAGCTATCTTTCGCTGGCTAATGCCGGTCTCAAGATAGGCAAAAATTTGGTATCGTTGGATCTGGGTCAGTTGTCGGTATCCCATGCTCTGCTTCACTTTGGTAGGTAA
>NZ_PJBT01000112.1:0-1017 GCF_002836035.1 Halomonas sp. MES3-P3E
ATCAGACCGGCAGTCATTTCCACCACGAACAGAAGTGCATTGATGCCGAGCAACCAGCGCAGGGTCCCGGATTCTTGCTTAGCAGAAGCTGCCGAAAACTCGGCGGCCTTGATGGTCTCCGGATTTGCAGCGACGGTTTCCTGAAGCGAGGCGCCTAGCCCCAAGGTCTTCAGTTTCGAGGTGACGGGCTCGACCTCGCCGTCATGCACGACCTTCAGCCGGCGGTTCGACAAGTCGAAGGACAGCGCCCGAATCTCCTCAAAGCCGTTCAGGGCTAGGCGAATCATTCGTTCTTCTGATGGACAGTCCATCTTCGGCACGGCATAAACACTGACCCATCTCCCTGGCGCCTCGGAGGAGGCCTGTATATCGGTATCCGCTGCGGACGTTGCATCACCGCCACAGGCGCCACCACAGGATTTGCTCATGATACGACTCCACTTGAACAATGTTGTGGTACCATTTAAAACTATAAAGCTACTATAAGGTCAATAGAGTAAAGAATCCGTTGGGGAGGAGGCTGATGCGCATTGGTCAGTTGGCGCAGTTGGTAGGGGTCGAAACACAGACGATCCGCTTCTATGAACAGCAGGGCTTGTTGCCGCCGCCTGATCGGCAGGACAACGGTTACCGTGTCTATACCGAGAAGCATGGTGAGGGGCTGGCCTTCATCCGTCGCTGCAGAATCCTGGGCCTGTCACTGGCTGAGATTCACGAACTACAGAGCTATCAGGACGACCCTCATCAGCCTTGTACCGCCGTCAACGCCTTGCTCGATGATCACATCTCTCATGTGCGGTCGCAGATAACCGCTCTGCAAGCGCTTGAGAAACAACTCGTTTCACTGAGAGCGAGTTGCAACGATGACCGGGAAGTTGAGGCGTGTGGGGTTCTTGCTGGAATTAGCGAAGGAAACATGCACCAGCAGTAGGTGAAGCATCAACCAGATAATCCGATGAGATGCCGGTCTGTCTCACTCTCATGCAAAGGTAAGATCAACCATTTAATCCGCTTACC
>NZ_PJBT01000113.1:0-997 GCF_002836035.1 Halomonas sp. MES3-P3E
GATGGCCTACAAATTACCGGTGTCGCTGCATCAGATCCGCGTGGCCTGTGACGAGCTCTGCGAACAGCAGTTTGTTTCGCGCACTATCCAAGGGTATCGGCTAACTACATGGGGGGAGTGCGAGCTACCCGCTTTGCCGTTGCTTGAGAGTTACTACGCCACAGGAGGCGCTACCCATGCCGCTGAGTAAAGTAGAGCGCGAAGTGCTGGAAGTTATCTATGAAGAGCACCGCCAAACCCATCGAGGGGCTAAAGCGCTGATCGTGCATGTGGGCATGAATGCCAAAACAGGCGAGCAGAAGGCACGCATCGTTGATGTGCTGCACGCGCTGCAGAAGCGCGGCCTGTTGGTGGCTGGCGCTGATTCATGGGTGCCGACTAAGGAAGGCGTGAATTATATCGAGCAGCCAGGCTGGATTGGCGTTGATATGGCAATCCCCGATGCCGACAAGACTTCGTGTTGCGACCCAGAAAGCCAGCGGGTTGATGCGGAAATTGGCTGCGATAAGTGCGGCGCAGTGCTTTGCGATTGGGATGCCAAGCAATACGGCGAGATCTGCAACAACTGCTTTAAAGACCTTGAGGAGGCGCCAATAGCTGTTGAGACAACCGCCAAGCCCGCGCCGCCATCACCGCTGCCCTTTGAAGCTTGTTCAGCCAGTATTGAGCGCATTGGCGCACCGCTTCCAAGCGATCTTCTCAACCGCTGCGCCGCTATGAACACCACCTTGCTGGCGCAGGCTGAGCAAGCCTATGTCGCCGGTGATCCGGACGCGTGGCGTGATCTGGCGTGGTTGATCGAAACCGGTAAGCAGTTGGTGGCTATGCAGGAGGTTAATCATGGATGACATGACGTGGTTTTTAATCGGTGTGCTGGTCGGTGTGGGCATCACGATTATGTGCACCTGGATGGCGTTTGGCCGTGCTGACAGGGTTATTGATGAGCAGGGAGAGCAAATTGATGACTGGCATTGAACAGAAGGGTGGCCCGCAGTCC
>NZ_PJBT01000114.1:0-919 GCF_002836035.1 Halomonas sp. MES3-P3E
CTAGGTTTTGTACGAAAAGTTGGCTCGCAAGCAACGGTCGATGCACGCCACGCATACCATCGCCTTAAAGCTACTTGCCAGCTTTTCATAGCGTGTGGCGATGCGGCGACATTCTTTAAGCCAGCCAAAGCAGCGTTCTATCGCATTCCGTTGACGATATTTGGGTTTATCGAACCGTCTGGGTAGACCAGGCCGGATTCTTCGGTGCATGTTGCGCTGAGCAATCACGGGTTTCATGCCGTGCCTGTCGCAGTAATGACGCAGCTCATCGCTGTCATATCCTTTATCAGCCACCATATAGCGACTACGTTTGCGAGGGCGCCCGACGCTACCTGGTAGATGAACTCTCTCCAATGTCGGAATGAAGTGCCGAGAATCTGCCTCTTGACCAGGGGACAGCGTGAACGCCAGTGGCCAGCCATGGCGATCACAAACCAAATGAATTTTGGTGGTTAAACCGCCGCGACTGCGGCCAAGTGCATGGTCTAGCGGTTCTTTCGAGCCCCCTTTTTACCGCCTCCAGCGGCAGCGCGTGTGGCCCGCACGGAAGTGGCGTCGATCATCCACGTGTCCAAGTCCATAAGCCCATCTTCACGTAATTTGAGCTGCAAGCGAGAAAGTACCGCTTCAAAGGTGCCGTCATCACGCCACTTGCGGAACCGGTCATACACCGTCGACCAAGGACCATATCGCTCGGGTAAATCACGCCATTTGGCGCCAGAGCACAGCACCCAGAAGATACCATTGAGCATTTTTCGGTCATCCCGTCTGGGCCTGCCCATGGTTTGAGGGGGCGACACGATATCTTCAATCTGTGCCCAGCCGTCATCAGAGATCTCGTAACGTCCGACCATTTTTTTCCCCTATGCTGCTTTTGCATAGGTAAAATTAGCAGATAAGGCTTTTCGTACAAAACCTA
>NZ_PJBT01000115.1:0-898 GCF_002836035.1 Halomonas sp. MES3-P3E
GTTTCAAATAACCGTCGCCATGCCAAGTAATTAGGTAAGTACGCTGTCCCCACCCCATGAAAGCGCCCCATCCACCCCTTCAAGCGGCTCATATAGCTGTTCACGTTCTGAATGTGGTATTCCTTGCCGATCACTCGCTGATTATCGAATACGATGAGTCGATGATGGGCAATGCCGTAGTCGCGAGAGAAGGTTTTATACCAGCTGTGTCCGTCAGAGCATAAAATCGAGTCGCGATCGATGATCGGCGCCAGAAACTCATGAACAGTCGATTTTTGGAGCGCCGGATCAACCAAATCACTGACCTTTCCATTACGGTCTCGCGCAATAAGCACCTGAATTTTTTGTTCTTTTTTCTTAACATTGCCTTGTCCCCCACGCTTGCGAGGTTTGCGGTGAGTAATCTGACGCTTTCCTTTGCAGGACTCCAGGAAGAAGGTTTCGTCTACCTCAATGATGCCGGATAGTGGGTTGGCATTGTCTAGAGCACTCGTTTTCAGGAAACGATGACGCCATCGGAAAGCCGTCTTCAAATCAATACCCACTCGGGCCGCTGAGGCGCGCAACGTCAAGCTGTCTCGCATGCAGCGCAGGTAGTCGAACCATTTATCTCGATGTTGCAGCTTGGCTAAGGGCTTGCCTGTAAGGGCGTTGAATGTTTTGTGACACTCGGGGTTCCGGCATCGATACCGCTGTAGGCCACCGCTGCGTCCCCACTTAACAGCGTGCTCGCCGCCACAATGTGGGCATGGAAAGTGATGGCTTAAGGTATCAATCAGAGTGTCTGCCTGTGAGCTGATTTGCCCAAGAAGTCGTTCCGCTATGTATTTCTTGCGCTCAACAGGAAGGCTGGAAAGTGTCCTCTCAAGGATTTTGAAGTCTGCTTGCTTCATGGCGC
>NZ_PJBT01000116.1:0-889 GCF_002836035.1 Halomonas sp. MES3-P3E
GAATATCTTTTTTGATAATAATATCAACTGACTGATAGATCGTTTTGGCACTAAGGCCAGCTTTTTTATATAGCTCATAGCTATTCACTTCACCACGCTTAGCCGTAATCATACAAGATAAATGGTATGCTAAGCGCCGTGCCTGATACTCTTCAACTGTTTCTGCATATTTTATAAAAAAAAGTCGACACAGAGGCATTTTTTCGACTTTTAACGAGTAAAAGGACTTTACTTTCAGTTGCTGACAGTACCATGACATAGACCTTCGTCGACCATCTAACCTCTGCCAGATGGAGCGTTCCATATCAATTAAGTACCTTACAACACTTCTATCTCGCTTTTTCCAGTCAACATTTCTAAAGCATTCCTTATTAATTTTTTGCACGGGTTTATTCTTTTCGAGCCATGAAAAATCATATCTATATAACCAAGAATAAAATCGCCTACCATTTTTATCATTCCTTATATCACACAAATATTCGTATTTCTTTAAGCAGCTAATCCATTCCTTACGATACTCTATTCTCTTCTCATCATTGTTAGAATACTTTATCTTTTTAGTTTTATTAGTAGATTCGCTGTATTGCAACACTTTCTTAAGCTCATCATGGAGAATTATTTCAAGTGAGTCACCCCGCACTCCTAGCCAACAAGAAAAGTGTTGCAAGTATGAAAAAGAACTTTTGTGCTTTCTGAATATTTTAATTATCCAGTCAGAACCATGATCCGTTGAAAGACCATGGTGACGCATCCAATCGTTACCCCAATAAGAATGTATACGGCGATCAGTTATTTTATGATTAACCCCTCTATGAGATAGCAACGCTAGCCGTTTAGATTCAATATTGTAATAGCGGCTCCATTGATCAAATGATATAGATGAATAACT
>NZ_PJBT01000117.1:0-856 GCF_002836035.1 Halomonas sp. MES3-P3E
GGCGAGGTGACCCCGATGCAGGGCCTAACTCCTTTCACACGCACCGGTAGTGGCCCCGCTTGGATACTCGCTGCGGTGCTGACACTGCTCGGGTTACAACTGAACTTATCTCGATCAAAAAACGACGCATTAGATGAAAAAGGAACCTAGCGATGCTCTTGGCAAAGAACGCAGCAATACTTAAGAGATTCCTCCCATGGCCAATGCAGATCGGCTTCATCGTGAGTGTGATGGTTTCGTTTCTGGCATGGCTCCCTGTCGCCATGGCGGCACAACCTTCCACTGCCCAGGAGACGGAATGGCCCAAGGGGCATTACCCGCTACCTGAGGAAGGCAATATTATCGGAGAGGCTGACACCTTCATCGTGAAGAATTACGAGGATACTCTGATTGATATTGCCAGACGTCACAACCTTGGCTACCAGGAGATTGTACGTGCTAACCCAGAGGTCAGTATTTGGGTGCCCGGAGTGGGTACTGAAGTAACCATTCCAGGACGCTTCATCCTGCCGAATGTCGAGCGTACTGGGGTCGTCATCAATATCGCCGAGCTGCGGCTTTACTACTACCCAGATGTCAAAACCGGTGAGACACCGCGCGTTGAGACCTATCCTATCGGCATCGGTCGCGAAGGGTTTGATACACCCCTTGGTGTGACCGAGACCACCATGAACATTAAAAACCCCGCATGGTACCCGCCTGAGTCGGTAAAACGTGAAGCGGAAGCACGCGGCGAAACCGCACCAAGCGTTGTACCGCCCGGCCCCGATAACCCGCTAGGAGACCATGCCATCATCCTAGGCTTCGATGGCTATTTGATTCACGGCACCAACCAGCCCGATGGCATTGGCATGCG
>NZ_PJBT01000189.1:0-117862 GCF_002836035.1 Halomonas sp. MES3-P3E
ATTGTTGGAAAAAACTGCAGCGATGACGTAAAGCGAATGCTGCACTCGTATGGGTTGAAAGAGATAAGTGATACGGGTGTTCAGCTAGATATGTTTGAAGTTGTAAAGGGCGGTAGAGAGATGAAGTATCAGCAGTATGCCGGGCTACTACTAGGTAAAAATGAACGCGATATTGTTAGAAATCGGTATGAGTTGGCAGTCGCTTACATAGTGACTGCCACTTATTTGTATATGAATAAAAGGTAGTTTGGCGTTAGCTAGATTGCAGCTGAAAGGTTTCGTAAGGATTGTCATCGCTCGCAATAGAAAGAGTAGACAACACATATGTCTTTTGTTTGTTGGGGCCTTTGGGGTTTTCAAAACGATCGCCGGTATAGTATAGAATGTCGTTATTAACTTTTGCACAGGCTAATGTCATTATATGATCAGCATGGTTGCAGATTAGCGTGAAAGGTTTGCTTGATATTTTATTAGTTGAATCGATGCTGTAAAGAGAAATTGTGTTGTCGTATTCATCATATCCTGCTGGTACAGCATACCCTTCCATTGGCGTCGGTTTATGTGTTGAAAACGTTGGTGCACAATACTGACCGCTAACTAGGAGTTCCACTTTTGGTTGTGTTTTGTTATCTATTTCAGGTGATACGGTAAACGGATGCTTAATAGATCGTGCATTTTTTTTGTTAATGAATTTTTCAGAGTGTTCTGTAATAAATGCTTTGTCGTCTGATGATTTTTGATCGGTATAGGTGACGCTTAAAATATCTTTTTGCGTGATAACGGAGTACGTTATTTTGTAAGCTAAGAGGGCAAGCTTATGTGTGAGCGCTTCTTGATGGGGTTGGTTTTCTAAAAACAGCATGCCAATATATTTGTTTTTATGCTCGCCTTCTGTTTCTATGAAAAATTTATTTTCAATGCGGTCTTCGGTGTCAGGTGATAGATCTTCGATGTACTTAGTTAAAATACTTTGTAAGTGGTAAGTGAAATCTTTTATTTCAGTATTTGCTAGATTTTCTGGGGTGCATTCGATGCCGTTGATATATTGAAGCTTTATAGCATCTTCTAAAGAAACTACTTTTATGATGAGGTTTTCAGGATACTGAAAATGCGTTTTCTTTTGTTCTTTGGGCATGTTGTTCCTCAATACTTTAGGATCGAAAGGTTTAGGCTCTATGCTAAGAAAAATTTATATTGTGTAGTGAGATGTACTACCGACTCCTTCTTATTTGCTACTATATGTGCGCAAAAATAATTTATCAGCTACTACATGTGCTCGAAAGGTTAAATAAACGCAGTTTTTAATGCTATTTCCTAATTTAGCAACTATAGCTTCCGTACGCGTGATTAGCGTACATGCGGCAGCTCTTCCCATCGAGTGGTGTAGCTCGGAGTCCGGTGTTCAGAACGTAATGTCCAGGCGTTGCCTGCCCGTGGCAACCCTAGCTGTATTGTCCCTTGTCCTAACTCACGATTGAACTGGTCGACAGTGGCCATCAGCCGGTGCTGAGTTTTGCTTCGGCTTCTATTTGCGATGTTTCCGTTAGTGTAAGTTAACAGTTGGCTTTGGGAGAAAGGTCGAGGAGCATGACGTCGGCTTTATGGTAGGCGTAACCCTTACAGCCACAGCTGTCGAAGTCCTTGTGTGGCATGAAACAACTCGCGGCTTTCCCTCGTCGGGCGGTCTGATGTCGCCACTGTTGCTGGGTAAGACCAAGGCTAACGATAGACGTGATTCATGGATAAACGGAACCTAATGGAGCATTGGCACCTCGTAGTTTTCGACATCAAGCTTGAGCCATTTGATTTATGAGTCTATTATATCGGTATTGATATAAGCATTATGAAAATTGAGGAGTCAGCGTGGCGCGCAAGAAACCTGTTGCATTCGTCGGAGACTCTAAGGATAGGCTGCGCGACTTCCCTCTGGATGCCAAGAGAGAAGCGGGGTTTCAGATAGACAAAATTCAGTCTGGAGGTCAGTCAGACGATTTTCGTCCGATGCCAAGCGTTGGCTCTGGTGTGATGGAAATCCGTGTTCGAGAAAATAACGGTGCCTTTCGGGTTTTTTACGTGGCCAACCGAGATGATGTGGTATTTATTCTCCACTGCTTCCAGAAGAAAACCCATAAGACGTCCCAAAAAGACATCAATTTGGGCAAACAGCGATACAAAGAGCTGCCCTGAGTCCAGCTACTAAGTGAGGTGAGATAATGGCCATCGAATATTACAACAGTGTGTGGGATGCCATTGAGGATACGCCTGAGGAGGCGTTGAATATGAGGCTCCGTTCCGAGCTCATGGCAAAAATTGCTGGCCGTGTCAGGGAGTGGAACATTACTCAGAAAGAAGCAGCCGACCGATTAGGAATTACTCAGCCGCGCCTCAATGATCTGCTGAACGGTCGCATTAACAAGTTCAGCCTTGATGCCTTGGTCAACCTGACAGGGCCGGCTCACTTCCATCTCGAACTAGAGATTGAAGACGAGAAAGAGGTTGCTGCCTGAGAGTGACCAGCTCAGCGTGCCGTGTTTGAGCATTAGCCATCAGTGGATCGCAATATGATGCACCACGTGGCGTATTTTTATTGCGAGCAACTCAAGCAGAAGGTCATTGAACCAAGGTTTACGGTCGCCTGTGGGCAATCATTCAGGCGATCGGGTTTATTGGTTATCACCCGCTGACTGAAGCGCTATCTGCAGTGGCTTGGAGCTGAAATCAATCTGGATCAGCTCAATAGCTTGGTGGAGGATAAAGATATGTTGGCAGAGAACTTAGAGAACTGGGCTCAACAGGAGCGGTTCTGAAGGCCGTCTCGATGAAGCTCGCGATAATCTTCGGGCTCAGCTTAGCTTCAAATTTGGTGAAGTCCCGCACTGGGTGGAGAATCGGATCGAACAAGCTGATCATGACCAACTGAAAGTCTGGTCACGCGATATACTGTTTGCTAGCAACCCTGACGAAATGTTCAAGCAGTAACTCGCCAACAGTCTGATGGGGAATAAAGGGGTGCTGGCAGAAAATCTTGAAAGCTGGGCTCAGAAAGAGCGTCACCAAGGCATCGCTTGATTAGTTGTGCTCTCAACGTCTAAAGCAGCTTGGTTTGCCCTGAAGCGGTAAACTGGTACCCCATGGCTTTGTAGCCTTTCTCTCGTTTTCGGTACATGAGTTCAAGCATTGGCAGTCCAGTATCAAGGTAGTCATAGACAGTGACTTCCTGCTTGCCTTCAACGGCTCGGTGGATCCTGCCAGCGTACTGCGACAGCGTTCCTTTCCAGGCGATGGGCAGGGCTAAAAACAACGTATCTAACCGAGGCAAGTCAAAACCTTCTCCGATGTATTTGCCGGTTGCAACGATAACCTGGACCTTATGTAACTGCGCTTCCGCTGCCTGACGTTCTCTGACACGCATCCCTCCACGCAACACAACCGACGTTATGGATTCAGCGGCCAACAGTGCTGCCAGTGTCTCGGCGTGCTCTCGTCGTTCCGTCAGTAGAAGGCAGTTTGCCTGGTTGTTCACGCAGCTTGCTACATCCTGAACAATGTCCTGATTCCGGGCGTTGTTCTGTGCAAGCCAGCGGTAAACTGAGGCTATATGAGGGCGTTCACGAGACTGACAAATATCGGCAGGTGGAATTTCATGACGCTCCCGAACGATGACGCGCTGAACAAACCGGGAGCTATGTTCCGCACGAACTTTGTGACGAACGGGCCCCGCAACCATCAGCATGATCTTTTGGTGCCCATCTTGGCGGTCAGGCGTTGCGGTCAGGCCGACGACGTAGCGAGCGCTGACTTCATTAAGAAGCATCTCGTAGCGAGGGGCTGAGATATGGTGGCATTCATCGATGATGATCTGGCCGTATTCACTAACCAGGTCGGAGACCGTATTGTCTTTCTTATTGATCAGACTCTGGTAGGTGGCAACGTCGATCTGACCGGTAGGTTTCTTTTTCCCACCGCCTATCACACCCACGGAGACGCCCTCCATAAATGTTTCCAGGCGCTCCTTCCACTGATCTAATAACTGGCGATTGTGAGTGAGGATTAAGGTGTTGACCTGCCGCTTGGCTACAAGGCCAATGGCCGTTACGGTTTTACCAAACGCGGTCGGCGCATGAAGTATTCCGGTATCATGCTCGGCAAGTACCTCCACCGTCCTATTCTGATCATCACGCAGCGTTGCTTTCAGGCTGATGCCATTTAGAATCTGGCCTGGCATTCTGCGGTCATCGATTGCTAACGTTATTCCCTGACCCAGCAACAATGCCTGGAGCTCATCAAAACAGCCTCTTGGTACCGAGAGATAACCTTGCTCGATTCGGGCACAGGATATATAGCGAGGAATACCATGCGTTGAGAAACGCAGTGCCTGTGTTTTGAAAAATACGGGGTTGGCAAAGCTCGCCATGCGCTTAATTCGTGCAGCCAGCGTCCCCGGTATGTCTGACAACTTCATATAAATATGATTGGCCAGTATGAGCGTGATGGTTTCAGGACAACCGATAATTTTCTCTGTCTCAACTGGTAACGCTTGCTCCCACGGCATTGTAACGTCTGCGGTAGCATCGGAATCAGGCTCCCTGCCGACCTTTTCTCCGAGCTGAGCCGGTGAAAGAGGCTTGTGCCGACTGAGCAATGCCCATTGATCCGGATAAGGAATCAAGACATCGTCGACGAATACTGTACATCCGCGATTTCGCGCCTGGTATTGGAGCGGAAGAGCAATCAAATTGCCAAATCCACCAGCGGGCATCGTGTCCTGATTGGGGAATAACCGGTCATAGGAATTGAAGGACAAGCCCGGATGGTGGTCCATGGCTTTATCCAGCAACTTGAACCCCAACGTCCTCGCTGCCCAAGCCGGAACGGCTTCCGAAAAGAATATCCACAGATGGGCTCCCGCTCCAGACCGGGAGATCTCAACAAGATAAGGGATATCTTCATCACGACAAGCCTGAGCTAGCGCACGGACATCTGCTTTCCAGTTCTCTTTATCAAAATCTACTGCCAATAAATAGCAGGAGCTATCCGGTAGTAAAGGGTAAAGGCCAACCACCTGCTTGCCCGACAGATGGTCGTATACTGCACTAAAGTCTAGGGGTTTGAATTTTCTGTGGGGACATTCTCCGCACTTGATCTGGGGTTTCTGACAGAGCCCTGGAACCCATTCGTTGACACAGGCGACGGCATAGCCGGAACGGCCACCGGAATTCTGCCAGCGAAGCGCATAGACATCCTGCCTGCCACGAAAAAGCTTCCGGAACAGTTTGGTTTTTTGATCGGGGGTTAGCTGCGGTACTGGAGGTCGGGGCGCAGCATGATGCAGCTCGCTCTTCCGGGAAAGAAGGGCAGCCTTTTCCTTCTCAAGCGCTGATAATCTCAGCTCAATAGCCGCGAGTTCTTGATCTGCTCGGATACCTACCTCGTGCTTAGTGCGGTTCTTTTATTTGATGATCTAGTACTTCAGTACAGCTTATAAGCGCTAGTTTATCGTCAGTGCTGTAATAAAGGTCATCATGCCTGTTAGCCTGACTAATAGGGTTGCATCAGGTTTTTCAACTCATCTGCTCGCTTGGTGGTTTCGCTGAGCAAGCATGAATTGGCGTTGATGCGCGCCATTGTTCCTCCTTCCGGGTCAGCATAGAAACCGCAGTTGGCTTCCTTGTATGTAATCCATGCGCGTTGGGCGGTAAGCAACTGGTCGCGCCGTTCACTGCTCAACTGGCTACAAAGCTGCTGGTAGTTGTCATTGAGCCTCTGGTCTTGACGCTCATATTCGTTTGATATGCAGGTAACCATATCGACAGTGCTAACAGCTTGCTGCATACATGCTTCATACGATTGCGAATTTTCATTACCGTAAGTGACCGCGCTAGCCAAGTGGGGTGGAAATATGGGGTCATAAGTGCTGGCGAGAGCTACTGTTGGTCGAGGCATGCTCTGTGGCGCGCCATCGTCAACGGCCTGCCGGGCCAATAATTGGGGTGTATCACTATGAACGTCCTTGTGGCACCACGATATGGACGGCGGCCTGGTACGAGCTAACCCCAGACGGCACACGCAAAAAGCGAAGTGCCCAATACAGCTATGGCACGCCTCAATCTCGCTACGCCTCTTCTGAGGCAGCAATGCAAGCAGTGATTCGACGCCGCGAAGAAGAGGAAGCGCGGTGGTACTGTGTACGCGTGATAATCGACGTGTGAATCGTTAAGTAAGCACCTCCAAGGAGACTGGATGGCCTTTCGTTATCAGAGGAGTATTACCTTAACCCCCCGGTGTGCGCTTAAATCTGAGCAAGCGTGGGGCAGGCGTTTCAGTCGGCCCCGTGAGGAGGCTAGGCGCGACGTGTTCAATTATATTGAAATATTTTATAACTCAAGGCGCCAAGCCAACACGGCACGATTCAATCATTAAATCTTAATACCAATAATTAGAAACACTCTGGGTCAATCAGCAGTGTGAGTCGCCTTGGGTCACGGGGATTCAGGGCCATACGCCCGCCACGCGTATTCCGTAGCATTATGCTGGGTTGTGCGCGAGTATGGCCGATATAAACTTCTTCAATTTCTCTTAGATACTGCCTTAATCGCGGCCAATGCCGGTTGGCACCAACATTTGGTCGACGTGTGCCCAACCCTTCAAAGGCGTCATCAAGGACATCTCTCAAGAAGTAACGTAGCTCGATCTCAGAGATCTCATTGAGGCTTAGTTCAGAAAGCCTTTCAAGCATAATGCCTATCAAAAAATTGGGGCTTAAATTATCAATGTCGGCCGCTTTAAGCAGAGCCTGAGCGAGACAGTTGGGATCTTCAGGATGTTGAATGTCCCCATATTCGCTGAAGTCTTTAGTGTTTTTTGGGTTGTTAGCTAGCGCATTACTAACTTTCGCAACAGCTTCTTGGAACGCATCTTTGGCTTTACTTTGCTCAATGTACAGTTCCGTGCCGAACACATCCATCCAGACTTCTTTCAACCGTGAAAGAGCATTCCAATAGGCTTGTGCTGCTCCTTTTCCTTTATCATCGAATGCAAAACTCATAAATAACCTTTATAAATTAATAGCGTGTCGGTAAGTTAATGCGTCAATGAGCGACTTTTGTTGCGCACATGAAATGAACCGATTATTCCGGGGTGCGGTTTATTTGAGGCCGTAAACGATGGCCTTGCATCGCATGCTGTTAGTGTGCCTCAAACTTCTGCCATTGCCATTGCCATTGCCATTGCCATTGCCATTGCCATTGCCATTGCCAGCGCATTATCTACTTCAATCCCAAGATATCTTGCAGTGCTTTCCAGCTTCGTGTGGCTCAGGAGCCGTTTCACGGATTCCAAGTTGTTCGTGCAACGGCGTATCAATCTACACATGTGGTCATGTGCATGGTATTGCCTCCCGCCAAAACTGGATTGACGTGTCGGATACCACCCCCTGCTTGATGCCGATCTCCATGACCGCTTGCTGAAAGGCGCGGGCAAGGTCTGGCTGATGGCACAAGACTAACGACCGAATGATACGTGAGATTCGTAAATGGTTATGGCCACCGGCTTTCAGCCAGATGTGTGTTGGCATCGCCAGGGTTGGTTGAGCGACGATGCCATTCTCTTCCCGAGTGAGGCCAAAAAAATCGAGCATAACCTCCAGCGAGCGCTGCTGGTGCTGGCGCATAATGTCGCTACCCTCAAAGGCTGTTTTGACAGTAGGCGTTAAAAGGGGCGCAAAGCCGTTAAACCGTCCTGCCTCAGGGATAGGGAACAGCCACTGAATGTAGTCGTGGGTATGCTCTAGCCAGAAAGGCGAGAGTGACCAGATCTCTTCAAGTAGACGCCCTTTATGATCGTGGCCTTCCCCACGATAAAAAGCGATTAAGCGCGCATTATTGTCCATCATACCCCCCGCACTAATGGTTCAGCGTGACCATGCAACGCCATTTCGAGCGCGTGGCGTTCGGCATCGTGATCGTGGTGGGCCTCAATGCGTTCCAGCGCACGAATATAGTAGGCGGGTAATCCATGTTCACGTGCACCGGCCAGCACATGGTGCTTGTACCATGTATATGGACGAAGCCCTAGGGCGGTGACGTTGCCCACATACGCCTGCACCTCAAACTGACGGTCACTGGCAAGGTCCGTGACCATCAGCCAGGTTTCGTTGTAGGCCACCCCAAGCCCCTCGTAACGATCGAGGGTGGGCTTATGATGAGAAGCAACCTCCCAAATAACCCCATATACCGCGGACTGCTCTGAGGCGGGCACAATATCGCACTTGCCCGAGCCGTCCCCACTACGCTGATGAAACGCTAACCGATACGCAGGTAGCAGGGCGGTAGTCACAAAGCGTGCCGGAATCCGTGCGGCTAAGCGCTGCGTTGACATATTGGATCCATAAGCAAAGCAGAGCATGTCGTTCTCCTTAACGTGACGTGGTTATTAACAGCCCGTGTTTAGTGCGTATCGCAGGTGTCCGGGGTGTCCTGGTAATGTGCCAGTACCTGGGCCGCATTCGCCTTTAGGGTCTCTCGCCACGCACTTGGTGCAAGCACTTTGACATTGGTGCTCATGCCCATCAGCCACCAGAGGGTTTGCTGATCATCGGGCACCTGGGCGGTCAGGCGATACCACTGGCTGTCCGGCAAGGCGTCAATCGTTTGTTGCTCTGACAGCGGTGTTTCTTGCAATAACCAAGCGACCGGGCGTGCGATCTCTGCCTCTAACACCACATTGTCTGGACCTTGGCGATAGCCAAACGCACCGCTTTGGATATAGCGATCAATATCGAAATCGTCACGGGCTTGCCAAGCGCGCTGGCTGAACGCCGCGTGTTTCACCCGGTGCAGGGCAAACTGGCGGAGATCCTCAAACCCATCGACGTGTGCCAGTAAATAAGTAGCGCTATGGCGGCTAACAATCCCCTGGGGATGAAGCGTTAACGGTTTTTCTGTTTCAGAGGTGCGTGATAAATACATCACGTCGATTGCTTTTTGTTCCAGCAATGCCTCAGCGACCGTCTGCCAGATAGCTTCATCTAGCTCGGCGGGAATTAACGCTTTGCCATTAGGAATCGCGCGCACGCAGCGGGCCCATTTACTCAGGCCGTTAGACGCCATGCCGTCTAGTAACTGCCGTGCATCGTTAAAGTGGGGCATTAACTGACCCACCACCACCGGGGGGAGCAGTCCTTTAAGGTACTCCTCGGCAAGCACCAGCGTTAACGCACTCGGCACGTCCAGTGCCGGTAAGTGGCACTGGAACGCACGATCAAAATACCAACGGTAAGGTTTTTGGCTATCGTCGCAGCCAATCGGAAATTGCGTTGAGAGTTTTTGACCTAAATCACGCTGTAACGACCGCGTATCAATATGAAAACCGCGTTCCGCGAGTTTCTCTTTTAGCACCGGGGTAGAAATGCGCCCTGGGGAGCGAGGAATGAGCTGCAGTAGCGTCAAATAGCGAAAAAGCGTATCGCGCGCATCGGACATAGTGACGCCACTCCGAGGATTAATGATGAAAACGAAAGAGTCTACCGTGCCTCACAAAACTTAGCGACTCTCTCGGGCAGTGTATCCGTCTCCCGAGCGAGCAAATGAGCACGGTGACGCCATAGCGTCACGATGCTATGTTCAGGTGTCGTATTAGGCAGATGCGCCCAGAGCGCGGCGGGGTGTATGTCGGCCGTTTTCTCTAAAGATGTATTGGGGTGCCCTTCAAGCCACCGATATACCTTCCGCGCGCTTCGCCCAACGCAGACGGGAAACAGCAACGCATCAAACGGGAGCGTGATACCCAGCTCAAGCAACAGTGCGTTCACCTCGTGATCACAGGCGAGGTGCCAGCGGTGGTGGTTAGCGACCAGTGGTGCCGTTAAGTGGCCTGCAACACAGTGCCAGATTAAATGTGCTTGTAAAAAGCGGCGTGATTCATCGCAGAGAGTAGCGCTATAGCGGGGGCAAAAATAAAGATACCGACCATCGGTGCTCGCGCCATCAAACGATGGTGATACGACCGGCGTTAGGGTTAAAAACGGGCTTAAAAAATTCATGATAGGGAGTGTGTTAGCCCAGACGTCCCGATCCGCTTGCCACTTGGCGAGTTCTTGTTGGGCTGTCGCTGAAGCAGTTGATGAGCACGTCTGTATATCCATAGCCTGCCTTCCCTGAGTGAAGAAAGTAGTACGCTACGGCAGTGCTGCGACAACTAATGCCGCATTCACTAACATCGCATTAAAAAGAGGGCGGTGAAGAGAGTGACGAAGGCTAAGCGTCTGCTTGCGCAGCCAGCCATCGATGTATCACTTGCTGTGCTTCCAGCGACGGCGTGGTATTTCGTACGCCGCGTGCTTGGCTTAGTCCCCACTGGTGGCCCTGAGGCGCGATGGCAATCGTGACCGGTTCCGGTATATGCAGGTGATAAATCGCGACATGGCCCCGCGCAACGGGGTGGTCGTAGCTGCCCACACAGTGATGCATCCGCTTTCCTTCGAGCAGCAAGCCTTTCCACGATGTGATGGCCGAAATGGCACCACGGTTAGGCAACGGCGGTGAAGGATACGGCCCATGGCGCTTCTCAAGTAAAGAGGCATCACGGACCATATCCCCCATACCCATGCGCGTATTAAAACGTGTTATTTGTCGGTCGTGCAGTGCTTGCAATCCTTTCACCGTCGTTACGCGATGCAGCGCCTCCAGATTAGCCTCGGCCAAGCGCTGAGTATCGCTCAGCATCTCTTTCAGCCATGCACTCCCACGGCCAGACGTTAGCGCGTCATCCATCAGCAACAGTAAGCCCGGCCAGCGTTCACCGTGGTAATTCGCTAAGAAAATAAGCTGCTGCACGTAAGGCGCTGGGTGGTGGCGTAATAGCCGCGCTGTTGATGGGTCGTGAAGTGCGCGTTTAAGCACGATAAATTCCCGCTGAATCATAGGGCTGAGCTGGCACCGACGCAGCAGCTTGGCGCTGGCCTGTGTGCCTGGCAAGCCGACCATGCCGCATAGCGTGGCTTGTTTTTCGCTAAGCACAGCAGAGAGTGTCTGTTCAGACCACTGTGCCTGCAGACCTTTATCGACGAGCAGTAGAAGTAAAAGCGGCGACGATGCTGCCAGTTCTAACGCCGTGCTCAAACGCCCAGCCACTTGCGCCAGCGCGACGCCCAGGAAGGGCACCGCATTAATGGCAACTCGAAGTGCCTCTGGCATGCCTTGGGTTAAGGCATCGCCGTGGGTATCCATCAGCGTGTGCCAGCCAATGCCGGGCGGTTCTAAAAAAGCGCCTGATGCCAGCGGCTCACCTTCCGCCTCGCTTACCCACGCAAAGGGTGTTGCAGATTGCCAGGGCGAAAGCCGTACTACCATCGGATAACCCACCGACGAGGACACATCAAATGTAATGCGATGATCACAGGGTGGCTTCTTATTAGGCCAGATGCGCCGCAAAAAGCCTGAAAACCCCCTAAGGTAGGTGGATGTAAAGGGTTGGCTGATCAGAGAACGCATCGAGTGTTTAACCTAAAGGCAGGGTGGTCGACTGATGATGATAGATGCATGCGACGTTAAGTGTCGCTTGATTGGGTTAAGCTAGTACTAATGGTTTAGTAAGGTATTTATAGGATTGACTATTTCTTCTTATAGCATAGTGATACCCTCATTATTATTAATGATTGCTCACTATTTAGCATGACAAAAATAGTGCGACGGGGGGTGTCGGAGCTTTTGCTCACCCTCCTGGCATCTCTTTGTCGCCTCTGGTTGAAACAAGGAAACAGGAATGTCAGCTCTTTACGCCCTCGGTGAGCGGGTGGTTATCCGTGATTGCGAATGGATCGTCCTTCGGGCAGGCCCAGTGACAACGGCGGCTATGTGCTCACCGTGGAGGGCCTTTCGGAACTGGTGAGCGGCAAAAGCGCGCGTTTTCTTATCAAACTGGAAGAGTAGACCGGTGCCATTCGCATGCTCGACCCCGCTGAATCTCGGCTACGGCGTGAGCAGGCTCAAGTTAAGATAGGATCGGGTTGGGATGCAATCGCCAAGTTTGCTAACCCAGCTGTTGAGGGCCTTATAGCACAGTATCGTGCAGCGGGTATGCCAGCGATCTCGTAAATGATAAAGGCGAAGTAGTGGCGAATCTGGAGCTTGCTTGGTGGGGGCCAAACATTGGTGTTGCTATAAATGCGCGAGATAATCAGGCGTCACGGAAGTTAGGTCGGCGCGTCGATAAGGTCAACTTCACCATAGAAACATCCATCGGCTACAAGTTGTATTGCTGTCAGGATGAAACGGTGAGGTGTCCATTGTTACTGATCAGGATCAATCCCACTCTGACCCACAGAGTTGTGACAGGAAAAATCAAAATCACCCACAAGATGCTGGAGGACTGACCAAAGATGACGGTTCAGGTTGCAACATGCAGTGCTGCCCAGTTGTTTTCCGGTCACTTGCTGGGAGATCAGGTTACGGGTGATGCTCGCATTCTCAGCAGTGATGGCACGGCCATTGTTGGGGAGTTGACGATTCCCGAGTATCAACGCCCTTACTGTTGGCAGGATACCCAGTTGAGCGCTTTGCTGCAGGATATTACTGCACACAGCAGACACCGCCCGGCGCTGTCTTACTATCTTGGCAGCCTGATTCTGCATCAGGCCCATGGTCAGTTGAATATTATTGATGGCCAGCAGCGCATCACCACCTTGGCGTTGATGGGTTGCTTGCTACAACCGCACAGCGAAATTCAGGCTTCTTTGCTGCAAGGGTTGGAGTACGAGCATCCCATCAGTCAGCAGCAGATCAAGCACAACCTGAAATGGCTGAAAGAGAATTTCAGCAGCCAGCCGGAGTATTGGCAAGGTTTGGTGGATTTTAACAAGCTGCAGTTCACACTGGTGGTCACCCAGTCGGAAGACGACGCTTACCGCTTTTTTGAAACCCAGAATACCGGGGGTGTGCGTTTGGGTGGGCCGGATATTATTAAGGCGCACCACCTGCGTGCGGTAGATAAGCTGCATCAGAAGCCGTTTGCCAAACAGTGGGAATCCTTGGGCAAGCTGGATGACACCGTCAGCGCGCTGTTAAAGGGCCGCTATTGGCAGCGGATCAGTATGCGTGAGCTGCCTTCGCATCAGCAAAAAAAACAGCTGCGGGACTGCATCGTGTCGGAATTCGCACAACTAACCGGCAAGGGTGAAGATATCGCTTTTGGCCGTACCTATCGCTACACCGGACTGTCAGGTGATGTCAGCCACCATCAGGCGCAACAGGGCTACGATGTGCGCCAGCCGCTGAATGCCGGGGTCAATACCATTCGTTATCTGAGCTATTTCCAGGGCTTGTATAACGACTACTGGGAAAAACCCGACTTGCCCCATCTGCCCGGCTATCATTCACTCATCGTCTGGCTCAAAGGCATGGAGGGCTGCGGCTATCTGGAAGGTTTGTACAAAGCCTGCCTGCTGCTCTACATCAGCCAGTTCGGCGAGAACCAGCTGGAACTGGCAGCCAAAAAACTCTTCCTGGTGGTGTATTCACGTCGGGTCAGCAATCAGAAAGCCGTGCGTGAAAAATCAATTTATGCCTTTACCAGAGAGTATCCGGTACTGGATTGGATCGGGCTCAGTTACACGCCGGAGCAGTGTTTCGCCTATCTGGATAGCTTTGTGTTAATGGTGGAGGGCAGCAATCTGGATAAAAACAGCGTGAAAAAACGCTTTATGGACAAAGTCTGCGAGTTCTTTGTTTTGGAATTGAAGCCTGGACAATACAAAGAAAGCTTTGCTCAGGCGATCACTCTTAAAGTGGCAGGAGATCCGCTATGAGTTCAGTGGCAACCTGCCATCAGGTGAACACAGAACTACTGACCTTACAGAAGGTGAACGACCGTGGCCTGGGTTTTCTGATTCCCAGTTATCAGCGGCCCTATGTCTGGTCAGACGACGATGTGGTCAAGTTGTTTGAGGACATTAAAGAGGCTTTCTCAACCGGCGAGACGCAATACTTTATTGGTAGTTCGCTTTCTGCTCGGCGAGCTTTTGACGATCGAGAAGTGTATGAACTGATCGACGGGCAGCAGCGCACAACGACCCTGATGCTCATTTCTATCGCCTTCAAGGCAAAGGCAGAGGGCGTGTATTCGAAACTGGCCGAAGTATCGCTGTTGGCTGAGCATTCACGCCTGAGCTTCGAGATCCGCGATTCTGTCAGCAATCTGCTAGGCAGTTATGCGGGGCTGGAAAAACTTCCCCGGCCAGGGGATGAAGAAATCAAACACGATGAATACCTGAAATCGCTGGCAGCCAACCTGACAGTGCTCCAGCAGCAGGTCGAAAGACTGAAAAAGGACCCTGACTTTGATCTCGGTGCCTTTGCCGATTACCTGTACAGCAAGGTTATTTGGGTCAATAACATTGTGCCAGTCACCATGGACCTGAACCGCCTCTTTGCCAGCATGAATACTGCCGGCATTCAGTTGGAGCCGGTGGATCTGTTGAAAGCTCGCCTCCTGAAGAAGATCAACACCGATAAAGCGTTGTACAGCAAGATCTGGCAGGCTTGCGAGCATCTTGAAAACTATTTCGAGCGCAACCTGCGTCAACTGTTTCCCCAAGCCGGTTGGAATGATCTGGAATACAAGGATATGAAACGGTTCAGTGGTGCCTTTTCACAACCGGACAGCGCATCGGGCATAGAAGATAGCAAGGGTAAATCAGTGGCTCAGTTATTGGCAGAGATGAATGCCGGTGATGCCCCGGAAAATGTCAAAGAAAAAGAACTGAACGACACTACGGAAAATATCGACGCAGAAACGGTTTACTGTCGTTCCATCATCGGCTTTGAGCTGCTGCTGATTCATGCCCTGCGAATTTTTCATGCACAAAAGGGTTGGCCTGATCTGGGGCCACGCATCAAAGCCGGTAACTTACTAGCCTGCTTTGAGGGGTTGCTAAAGCAGGATGAGGCCGTCATTAAGGCCTTTATCGAGCTACTGTGGCAAGTGCGCTACCAGTTTGATACCTGGGTGGTGAAGTGGGTTGAACATGATGACAGGGAAGACCCTCAGTTACGTTTAACCACCATCAGCCGATCCTTGTCTGGAAATCATTACTACATCAACCGTACGGCAAAAGATCTGGGCGAATTGGTGCAGTTGCAGTCTGTGCGTAATTTTACCGGCGATCGCTCAGCCCAGTATTGGCTAACAGCGCTGCTTGGACGCTTGATTGACCAGCCTGATATGACGGACTCACAGGTACTGGCAACACTGGAACAGCTGGATAACGAACTGTCGTTAACCACTGAAACCCAGAAAGAAGCCAGCTTTAAAATAGCCAGCGGGCGGCACCCAGTGTTGGCTGCCTGGTTCACGAAGGAGCGGTATTTGGATACGCCCCATGGTACCAGTTTTGAGCACTACTGGTTTCAGAAGCTGGAGTATCTGCTGTGGAAGCATGGCGATAAGCGCAATGACAAGCTGAAACGCTATCGCATCACCTCGAAGAATTCTGTTGAGCATGTGCATCCTCAGAATGAGGAGCATAAAACTGTCCTAGCAAAGAGTTCGTTGGATGCGTTCGGTAACTTGGTGCTGTTGAGTCCGGGTGAGAACTCATCCTACAGCAATCAGACTGTGCTCAAGAAAAAGGCAGATTTTCAAAGTAAACCCCGGTATGACTCATTAAAGCTCAAAGCGATTTTTGAGCTGTACACCGATGTCGGAAATCAGTGGGCCGAGGCAGAACTTGCCACACACCAAAAACGGATGCTTGAGGTGCTGCGGATGCATTACCAACAGGGAGAAGGCTGTGATGGGTAGCCAAACCAACGAGCAGGCACTGGAGACTACTATCGAGCAGGCCCTCACTGGTATGACAACCGAAGAGATGAAAGCTGCCGGCGATGTGAGGCAAACAAACACCGGCCGACGATCTGGTGGCCAACAGCGGTTTTCGTCTTGGCTTGCCTATCGGTTTTAATGCCCAGTATGCCATTGATGAAAAGCTGTTCTGGCGATTTTTTGGAGCAAACTCAGAGTATTCAGCTGGCTAAGCTAAAAAACATAATCTTGCTGACTGGCAGCGCAAGCTGCTGGAACACTATGGCCAGCTTATCAAGAAGCACGGCATCCTGCATCTACTGAAAAAGGCTCTGTCAGTCGATCAACGGCTCATGGATCCTCCTAACTTTTAGCATAATACCCGCAGGTGTCTACGAAACCTGGGGCGATTCACTCCTTCCATTGTCCTAGTAACTGGCGACTATGAGTGAGTATCAATGTGTTGACCTGTCGCTTGGCGATAAGGCCAATGGCCGTTACGGTTTTGCCGAACGCGGTCGGCGCATGCAGCACCCCGGTATCATGCTCGGCAAGTGCCTCCACAGCCCTATTCTGCTCATCACGCAGCGTTGCTTTCAGACTGATGCCATTTAGAACCTGGCCGGGTAGTCTGCGATCATCGAGGTTTACTGTAATTCCTTGGCCCAGCAGCAATGTTTGGAGTTCGTCAAAACAGCCTCTTGGTACCGAGAGATAACCTTGCTCGATTCGGGCACAGGAGATGTAGCGAGGGATGCCATGCGTTGAGAAACGAAGTGCCTGTGTTTTGAAAAAGACGGGATTGGCAAAGCTCGCCATGCGCTTAATGCGAGCAGCCAGCATCCCTGGTATATCTGACAACTTCATATAAATATGATTAGCCAGTATGAGCGTGACGGTGTCAGGGCATCCGGTTATTTTCTTTGCCTCAACGGGTAGCGCTTGCTCCCAAGGCAATGCAGCGTTTGCGGTAGTATCGGCATCAGGTTTCCTGCCGATCTTTTCTCCGAGCTGATCCGGTGAGAGAGATTTTTGCCGACTGAGTAGGGCCCATTGATCCGGATAAAGTGTCAAGTTATCGTCAACGAACACTGTACAGCCGCGATGTCGCGCCTGGTGTTGAAGTGGCAGGGCAATCAAATTGCCAAACCCACCAGCAGGTATCGTGTCCTGATTCGGGAACAACCGGTCATAAGAACTGAAGGACAAGCCCGGATGGAGATTCATGGCTTTATCCAGCAACTTAAATCCCAACGTCCTCGCTGACCAGGCCGGAACGGCTTCCGAAAAGAATATCCACAGATGGGCACCCGCTCCTGACCGAGAGATCTCAACAAGATAAGGAATATCTTCATCACGACAGGTTTGAGCAAGCGCAAGAACGTCAGCTTTCCAATTCTCTTTATCAAAATCGACTGCCAGCAAATAGCAGGAGCTATCCGGCAGTAAAGGGTAAAGGCCAGCCACCTGCTTGCCAGAAAGATGGTCGTACACCGCGCTGACGTTTAGGGGTTTGAATTGTCGGTGGGGACATTCCCCGCACTTGACCTGGGGTTTCTGACAGAGCCCTGGGACCCATTCATTCTCACAAGCGACGGCATAGCCGGAACGGCCATTGGAGTTCTGCCAGCGAATCGCATAGACGTCCTGCCTACCACGAAAAAGCTTCCCGAACAGCTCGACTTTTTGATCGGGGGTTAGCGGCGGTGCAGTGAGCCGGTGCGCAACATGCTGCAGCTCGCGCTTCCGGGAAAGAAGATCAGCCTTTTCCCTCTCAAGCTCTGATAGCCTTAACTCAATAGCAGCAAGCTCTTGATCTGCTCGGATACCTACCTCGTGCTTAGTGCAGTTACTTTATTTGATGATTGCGTGTTTCAGTAGAGGCTTATGAACGCTAATTTACCGTCAGGGCTTTAACAAAGTGAGCATCATCATGCCCATTTTTCTGGTGTTCACGGCTGCATTAGATTTTCTAATTCATCCGCTCGCCTAGTGGTTTCTCGGAGTAAACATGAATTGGCGTTGATACGTGCCATTGTTCCTCCTTCTGGGTCAGCATAGAAACCGCAATTGGCTTCCTTATATGTAATCCATATCCGTTGGACGCTAAGCAACTGGTCGCGACGTTCATCGCTCAGATGGCCACGAAGCTGCTGGTAGTTGTCATTGAGCCGCTGGACCTGGCGTTCATATTCGTTTGATATGCAGGTGACTATATCGAGAGTGCTAACCGCTTGCTGCATACATGCCTCATAGGATTTTGAATATTCGTTACCGTAAGTGGAAGCGCTAGTCAGAAGGGTAGCGACGAGTAGGAGGCGTTTGATATAGAGGCGTTTCATAGCACTATTGCCCTCTGTTCAATTGTTGTACTGATGCTTGCCGACAAAAAAGTGGCGATCGGCTTAAATCCATTGCTTCTATTATCAAGATAGCCAATTATTCTGAAGTATGGGCGCGAGCGCATACCGCACAGAAAAGCAGAGGTTACCGAGTCGTGAAGCTGTTACTTTTTATAAGTCCCTGCTCACTAAAAAGCTATTGATTTAAAAATGAGAAACGCGCTGTCCTTACCCCAGCTATGGGAAAGCACCAAATACGTGTCGTGGCCCAAAAGCCACAGTAACCCTATGGTGCGCGTGCCACGCCCTTCGGGGAGACCTGAAACTAAGTCGATCCCGCGCTTAGCCAATGAATACGATACTTTCGAGCGATGCCTTGCGTATCGAGACCAGCGCGGCAGAGAGATTTGGGGCGAACGCCGCTGGAAGGAGCTGTTGCGAGTGGAGGCACGCTCCGTCGCGCGTCATCGTGAACGGCCTGCTGGCCCGATAACAGGCGTTTACCACTACGAGCGCCCCACGGGAACAACACTCTGGGTAGCGGCTTGGTATGAGTTGATGCCCGACGGTTCACGCAAAAAACGCAGCGCGCAGTTCAGTTACGGTACGTCACGCACCCGCTATGCGACCTCAGAAGAAGCCATGCAGGCGGCGATTAAGCGGCGGCAAGAGGAAGAGGCGCGCTGGTACTGTGTCGTGGGTAAGCGCGATCAACGGCGCGTGAACCAATGACGTAAGGTTCCCGCTTCAAGGAGTGTCGATGGCTTTTCGTTTTCAACGTCGTATTTCGCTTGCGCCCGGCGTGCGCCTGAATATCAGCAAGCGTGGTGTGGGCCTTTCTGTCGGCCCGCGCGGTGCCAGTGTCAGCATGGGGCCACGAGGTATCCATGCGCATGCCGGACTTCCTGGAACAGGACTGGCCTATCGCACCCAGCTGTCATCATCTCGTCGAGCTTCTTCAAAGGGTCAAGCAAGTGCTCCCTCAGCCCTAGAAACGCGCATTGGGCAAGGGGAGTCGCTGGGGCTTCAGCTGTCGGTTAAGAAAGACGGCAACGTGCGCTACCTATTTGAAGATGGCACTCTACTCAGCGACCAGGACGTACGTTGGCTGCGCCGTCATGCACGTGATGCTATTCGTGCACAGCTCAAGACACTCTGCGATGAATTAAACGCGGACATCGTGCGCTTAGGTCAGCTGCACCACGATACCCCATCTCCTCACTGCCGTGGCTACACCCCACGCCATTTTGCTGAGCCGGCACCCACTCCGCCCACGCCGGTGCCTCTTCCATGGTGGAAAGTGCTCTGGTCACCGGCGCGCCGTCAACATGAGATCGATAGCGCACTCCGGCAGGCGCAATTTCATGACGACTACCGTCATTGGGAATACCGCAAAGCTGATTTTGATGCCGCCGAGTTTGCCCGACAACAGCGAGAAGAGCAGGGCGTGCTAAGACAACGTGATGACATGACGCTCACGCTTCAAGAACGCCTAGAAGAGATCGACTGGCCTCGCGAGACCGTGATCGATTTTGATTTGGGAAGCGATGACACCACGATGGCGCTGGATATTGACCTGCCCTCTGACGATGACATGCCGGATCGAGAATGGACGATGCCCGCCAAAGCGCTCAAGCTCACCCCCAAGTCCCTGAGTGCCACCCGACAGCGCAAACTGTACCGTGACCATGTCCATGGCATTGCCTTTCGGGTGCTAGGTGCAGTGTTTGTGCGTTTGCCCTCTGTTCAAGAAGCGCGGGTATCTGGATATCGCCAAGTAGTTGATCCCATCACGGGCGGTACGCGCGATCAGTATCTTTACAGTATCAAGGTCACCCGAGCACAGTGGAACCGTATCCACTTTGATCAGCTGGCGCAGGTCGACCCGGTGGCGGCGGTAGAAGCGTTTACGTTGCGCCGTGACATGACCAAAACCGGCATCTTTCGTGATATTGAACCGTTTAAGCTGGTTTAAAACGCCTCTCGCCAATACCGAATCGACGTTTCAGAGACTACTCCCTGCTGGGTGCCGACCTCGGTGACCGCTTGCTGAAAGGTGCGGGCTAGGTCGGGCTGGTGGCACAAGGCTAACGACCGAATCATCCGCGTGATACGTAAATGGTTATGGCCACCGGCTTTCAGCCAAATATGGGTTTGTATTGCCAGCGTTGGTTGAGCGACGATATCGCTCCCATCCCGAGCGAGGCCAAAAAAGTCGAGCATAACGTCTAGCGAGCGCTGCTGATGCTGGCGCATAACGTCACTTCTCTCAAACGCAGCCTGTACCGTGGGCGTCAGCAAGGGAGCAAAGGCATTAAAACGGCCGGCCTCCGGGATAGGGAACAGCCACTGAATATAGTCATGGGTGTGCTCTAGCCAGAAGGAGGATAGCGCCCAAATATCTTCAAGGCACCGGCCTTTATGATCGCGGCCTTCACCGCAGTAAAACTCAATCAAGCGCTGATCATTATCCATTAAGTAGCACTCATCAGTGGGTCCATCGGGGCATATAACGCCATCTCTCGGGCATGTCGTTCAGCGTCTTCATCCTGATGCGCCTCAATGCCCTCCAGTGCACGAAGGTAATAGGCGGGTAAGCCATGCTCGCGTGCCCCGGCAAGCACATGATGCTTATACCAGGTATAGGGGCGTAGACCGAGTGCGGTGAGGTTGCCGATATACGCCTGCACCTCAAACTGCCGGTCACTGGCGAGATCCGTGACGGTAAGCCACGTCTCGTTATACGCCGCGCCCAGTCCCTCATAGCGATCGAGTGTCGGCTTGTGATGAGACGCCATTTCCCAAATGACCCCATAGACAGCAGACTGCGCTGAGGCAGGCACAATATCGCATTTGCCTGAGCCGTCACTGCCGCGCTGGTGAAACGCTAGGCGGTAAGCGGGCAGAAGGGCCGTGGTCACAAAGCGTGCTGGAACGCGAGCCGCTAGCCGCTGGGTTGCCATGTTGGAACCGTAGGCAAAATAGAGCATGTGTTTCCTGGAGCGTCGAAAAGTTAATAAAAGTTTTTTTCGGCATGCCGACATTTGTTGCCGTGGCTCGCCGCGATATCTGGAATATACTACTGAGCATTATCTTGAAGACGCAGATAGCCGCTCGGTCAGCTGCCGAAACTCCTCACGCACCTCTGCATTCTCGAAGTTGGCAGTGTCCGGTACCTGCAGGTTAGACAGCGTTTCGAACGTACTTAAGCCATCGCGAATCAGACCGGCAACATTGGCGCTGAGCGATACCGTGCGATAGGTATTGATGGCCACGGACTCTTCACGCCGACTTATGGCCAGGGCATCGGCAACTTTGTCTCTCTGACCACGTACGACCCGCTGATAGAGGGATATGGCCTGCTTCGTCAGCTCGTTGGCGGCAATGTTGGTCTCTAGCGTAGTGCGGTTGCCTCCTTCACGGATGAGCCTTCGTGATTCGGCGATAATCTCGTCAGCCTCGGCTTGAAACTCTTCTAGGCGTGGAAGGATATCGTTGTCGACTTTTTCAACAAACGAGTTCTGCATATGCACGACCAGCTTATGCAGTATGACCACCATGCCGTAATAGCGTTTGGCAAAAGACAGGTTTTCTCCGCTCTCATGCGTCAGCTCTTCCAGGCGCTCAGTAATGGTGTGAATGCTATTGAAAACAACGCTCATGGAAATGACATCGTTACCGATGGCAGAACTCAGCCACAGCTCAACCTGATCAGGCGGCATGTTGATGTCAATCTTGCGAAGCTGCTCTGCCAAGGTGCGGCGCAGCTGTGCCAGCTCATCCCGATAGGCCTCAACATTTCCTTGGCGTATCTCAACGAGCATTTCAAAGTCGCCGCGAGTGCGCGCAGTAAAGTTACGGAGTGTCTCCGTCGGGGTCCAGCGAGTTAGCGTGCCGGCATCACCTTCCGGTGCCAACAGACGCTTTTCTCTAAGCTCTGCCAGTGCTAGCTCTTCATCTCGAATACGGTCTTCCACTTGCCTATACTGGTTGCGGATACTGGAAAGCTCGGGAATATCAAGTACCTCCAGCGCGTCTTCAATGAGATTGGTGATATCACGGGTCGCGCTGTCCTGGTCGCGACGTACCCAGTGCGACTCTGGCAGCTGGGTGAGCTCGTCGAAATGCTCCACTGCTTTGGAAAGCAGGGAGATGGCATTCGACTGATCCACCTGGGGCGTTGCCAGCGCAGGAGCGTCTTCTGCCAAGGCGGGAAGTGTTAGGACAACGAAGGTGAAAGCCGCACAAAGGCGGGTAAGCTGTGTCATAAGTACCCTTAAAATTCGGTGAGGTTTAACGCGATACTATGGATATTGGTTGCCGCTAGTTTGTCTTCCTCCATGGGTGAGACTGTCAGCTTTTTAGTGGCAATAGCCCTTAGGCTTAAAGGTTTGTATTAATCAATCCCATCGGTCACTTGCCCCTCCCGTCTAGCTTCAGTGCCTTCAGTAACCTTGTGAGTAGCACCAACATCAGCAAGAAATGAGTCGTTTATGAAAGCTCTGTGGCGTAGTGCGCCAGCATCTGTTCTGCGTTCGTTTTGATTGTCTCTCGCCATGCGTGAGGCGCGGCGACCTTGATATTGGGTCCCATGCCCATCAACCACCACAGCGTCTGCTGATCATCCGGTACGTGGGCGGTCAGCCGATACCAGCCGTCAGTATCCGGCAACGCTTCTATCGACTGTGTGTCAGATAGCGGCGTTTCCTGTAGTAGCCACGCCACCGGCTTAGCAATCTCGGCTTCCAACACCACATCGCTAGGCCCTTGCCGATACCCAAACGCACCGCCTTTGATGTACTCATCAATGTCAAAATCGTGCTGTTCTTGCCAGGGCTGTTGACTGAGTGTTGCCTGCTTCACGCGGTGAAGGGCGAACTGGCGCAGATCCTTAAACCCATCCACATGAGCTAACAGATAGGTGGCACTGTGGCGGCTCACAATGCCTTGAGGGTGGAGGGTAAACGCCTTTTCAGAGTGACTCGTGCGTGATAGATAAATAACGTCGATGGCTTTTTGCTCAAGGAGTGCCTGCGAGATGGTCTGCCAGGTTGCCTCGTTAATCTCAGCGGGGATCAGCGCTTTGCCGTTAGGAATGGCGCGTACCTTACGTGCCCACTGGCTAAGCCCATTAGCGCTCATGTCGTCCAGCAGTTTCCGTGCGTCAGTAAAGTGGGGTGAGAGCTGGCCGACCACCACCGGAGGCAGCAACCCCTTCAAATATTCTTCCGCCAATACCAGCGTTAGCGCACTGGGTACATCAAGCGCGGGTAACTGACACTGAAACTCGCGATCAAAATACCAGCGGTAAGGTTTCTGGCTATCGTCACAGCCAATCGGAAACTGCGTGGAGAGCTTTTGGCTTAAATCTCGTTGGAGTGAACGTGTGTCGATGTTAAACCCGCGCTCTGCAAGCTTCTCTTTCAACACGGGCGTCGCGATACGCCCTGGAAAGCGAGGAATCAGCTGCAACATGGTCAAGTAACGGAAAAGCGTATCGCGGGGTTCGGACATAGTGACGCCAACCTTGGCTGAACTCATGAAAGCGTTGAGTTTAACGCGCCTCACAAAACTTAGCGACCCGCGCTGGTAAAGCGCCGGGCTCTTTAGCGACTAGGTGAGCACGCTGTCGCCACAGCGTCACGGTACTTGGGTCTATGTGAGTCGTGGGTAATGTATGCCAAAGGGCGGCGGGGTGGATATCGATGGACGCTTCTACCGCAATATTGGGGTGCCCTTCCAGCCAGCGATAAACGCTCATCGCGCTGCGCCCCACGCATACTGGAAAGAGCAGGGCATCAGCAGGGAAAGGAATCCCGAGTGTCAACAGCAGTGCATTCACCTCATGGTCACACGCCAGGTGCCAACGTTGATAGTTGGCCACCAGCGGTGCGGTTAGATGACCCGCCACACAATGCCAAATGAGGTGCGCTTGTAAGAACTGACGAGACGTATCAGATAGTGTGGCACTGTAATCTGGGCAAATATAAAGCTGTTTGCCATCCGTGCCCGCACTGTGAAAATGTGAGTCAGTGACGAAGGTAAGGGTGAGAAACTGGCTTAAAAAGCCCATGACGGGCATTTCGTGTTTCCATTGCTCACGATCATCTAGCCACTTGGCGATTTCCTGTTGGGTAGTGTCTTGAGTCGTTACACATTCGTTCATGGTCATCGTAGCGTCCACCGTCCCTGATAAGAGAGGATGAGGCTATGACGTGGTTGCGACATTTGGTGTCGTATAGCTCAGATATACATTCTAGTGGTAGACCTACAACCTTAGACTTCGTTGGCTAGTTAGACATGCATGCAATTCAGCGGGTGCTTTGCGATAGGTGCAGCACCCGCGTTAGGCTTGAATATGTCGCGTAAATGACGGCTAAAGCCCATACTCACTCAAAAATGCTAACCACTCTTTGTGCTGCGCATCACTGAGTGGCGGCTCAATTGTGGCCGTATGCTGCGCTTCAAAGGCATCGATCACTGCTCTTGCAAAGGGACTATCCCCTTGGGTGAGACTATGCAGTGTTCCCCACCAAGTAATCTGATACACGTTTACCAATGCTTTATTAAGCTGGACTAGCCCTTCGGCTTTGCTTATTGCACCGATGCGTATCGCCTCCACGATGACACCCAGCTGCCTCTGTTTAAGATGCGGGTTATCGTAGGAATGGCCGCTAGAGTAAAAGGGAAGCACTTGGCAGATAAATCTGAAAACGTCATCACGAGATGAGAACCAGTAGAAAGCTCCCACGCCACCGCCTATGCCAGGTGATGCATCGGTGTAGCAAAACAGCCCCCAGTCGTTATCGGTAGGCGTATACGCATAATGTTTTTCCATACGCTGTTGTGCGTCGTCGACATACGTACTCCGCTCTTCTTTGGTTGAGGCGGTCATCAGCGAGGGCTTTTCTAACGGAAATAACTCGTGCTGGTTCGGCGGCACTATCCGTGGACCAATCAGTGACAAGTCGTCGTCCACGACTTTTTCTTGTTCACTAATCAATGCCCAATGGCCGTCGCTCCAGAAGCCGGGTTCCCATTCTTGCCCATACATGACCCAGTAATATCCAGCTGTGCGAATTGCCATAATGCTTTCCGTCTCAGTGAGTAGGTGAATGATAATGTTTGGCGTATGACGTAATCGCCGACATAGCAATGAAAGTGCCGAGCACAATTTTTTGCGTGTCTCACAACCGTATCACCTGCAAACCTTATTGATTATAGGTGTGACGGGCGATATCAGAACGTTACGCGTAGAGTTCACGCTCTCACGTTAGTGCGACGTGATATGTCGTATGGAGCGGCTAGATTTAAGCCAATCTGTCGGCAGAAAGCCGTTTTTATGGATTACCGTGCGAGACTTAAGGCTGTCTTAGTCGCGACTAAAAGCCTTATAGGCATTTAATAGACGCCAATGTAAATTTAATCCATGTTCTCAGCGCGCTGAGACTGGCCTGCCAGTCAATGGTCAGGCTAACCAGTCATAAGGGCTAGGTGGCGTGTGTTAGCTGTTGACACCATCTGGTGTTGCCACCGTCATCAGTTGGGCCGCTGCTCATCAAGGACATTGGGCCGTTAATGCTGCATAGGAGAGGATAAGTATTATGACCCGACAAGTGTCAGATACGCTGGTTTGGCAAGGTAAGTCTTATGACCTAGAAGAGTCGCCAGGACTGCCGAAGCAGCACGATGGACTAATAGTGCGACCCCCTGATCAGTTTCCCGCTGATGATCTAGAACTTAGTTTCACACAGAGCACCGCTTGCTATCGTGGGTATACAGCCACATGGGTGGTCATCGAAGACAAGCTCTATCTTGACACTATGTTAGGTGATCGCCTGCTTGCAGAAAGGCCGTTATTCGCCGACTGGGTGTCAAAACGACTGTTAGCGCCTGCTAAGCCATTGGGTAAGCACGTTAATATCCGCTTCACATCCGAAAATATCGAGTATCTACGGCTGACCGTAAATAAAGGCGTTGTAACCGATTACGCCATAGGCAAAGGCAAGGGAGAGGCACACCATGTCTCTAAGGGGTAAGCGAGCCGCCCCTGATGGCACGGAGGAAAGCACTAAGAGGCAGGCCTCGACACCCACCTCTGAGTTAGGCGTATGGGGTCTGGTCGGTGCTATGTCTACGAAAAAAGACGTGCTATGGCATGTTGTACTGCTGTTGGCTGTGCCTATTTGGTGGCAACTGCCGGGGTCTGTTGCCGGTTCATTGTTCCCTTTTGTTTGGGTAGTCGCCACTCAGCTCATTTTTATAGGCGCATTTGAAGCAGCACGACTAAGGCGTAGAGCCTGGTTGGGGCAATATCTCAAGCAGTCGTCTCCGTGGAGCCGCTGGCTTCGAGGTGGCGTAGTGATGGTGGTGTGGCATCAGCTGGTGAGCGCAGTTTTAGCGGTTGTGCTGCTGGTCTCTATTCGTCTCGTTGGCTGGCCTGAAATGGTTCTTTTAGCGGTAGGCGCGGGCGCACTTTGGCTATTGGGCCGTTGGATGAAAGCGCATTTAGCAAGACATGTGATTCATGACTACCTATCCGCTGTGACACGACGACTATTGGTCGCTCCTGCCTCTGCACTGCTCGCCGCTGGATTAATCGTGGTTTCCCTAATACGTCCACAGCCCTATCTGATAGATGTGGAGCTTGGCATGGCTGTCCAGCATCACGTCGTTTCTAACAGTCATTCGCTATTAGGCGTATTTGAGCGCAGTGCCAGTGTGATCGAGCTGGCGTCTTTTTGGGCCGTGCAGAATGCACTGGATGGTTTGGGCGTAGCAGGTTGGGGGGCGCTGTTGGGTTGGATCGGTGTCTTCGCGCTACAGAGTGCGTTAGCCCTGGCGTTTGTGCTTTTTCTAGTGGGTGTTGCGGCTGCGTATGACGCACTCCGCCGCTTATGGGGATGCACTGCTGGTGATGGCGAATCACTTTCTGCGGGGCAGGAGAGGAGAAGGTGAAATGAAGGGATTGTTATCGGGTGATACCAGTCGCATGACGCGGTTTACATTCTGGAAGCACCTCCCTGCAGGCGTCTCGTCAGCACATCTCTTGATTTCCATAGTCACTATGCTGGTGATTCTCTTTCTGGCTGGCATGAGTTATCGCTGGTTGGCAACAAGCCATTCACCTCTTATCCAATACATTATCAATGGTGAAAGCCTTGTGCTGAGCGCTGAAGATGGTGCTGCCTTAAGCCGAGACTTAAGTGAACGCTTTAAGGTGTTGGAGCAAGGCGCAGCGCAACGTTTTGAGCCATGGATGGATGAGGCGCTGCTACAAGCACGTGAGCAGTACCAAGAGGCCGGGGAGCACTATTTGGATTGGTACTTTTCTGCAACCGGAAGCTACGCCCGCCTTGCGGTTAGCCTGACAGGCGATCTGGAGCCTTGGATGGCGCGTCAGATACAAGATCGTTTGGTGGAACCCAGCGGGGCTGAACAGGCAGTGTCGCTGCTGCATACCGAATACAGAGAGCGCCTCCTTGACGTTCAACAGGAGCTGCTGTCTGAAGCATTGAATGATGTATACCTCCACTACGCCCCGATGTCTGTTCCCACCTCGGAGATAGACGATGGGACGATGGGACGATGGTTACTCTGAACTTAGATCGAGCGATAGCCGCCACGAATAATGTTAACCGCCTGGAGGCGCGGTCTTGGTCGAGACCACCTCTCGGTATCGGGTTCATGGCCGGTGCTGGGATGACCGCTGCACTGATGGCCAGGCCGGTGATGGTGGCAGCACGTGCCATGGTACGACGTTTCGTAGTACGCGTTAGTTTAGCGAAAGCCCGTTCAGTGGCCGCGGGCAGTGCCGTCGCAGCCGGTACGGCGGCAGCTGGCCCTGGTGCGGTGGTTGCCGGCACTGTCACGGCAGGAACCATTATTGCGATAACCGTTGGCTCTGAGTATTTCGCGTTGGTTAAGCAAGAAGAGGAACTCCGCCCGGCCATGGAAGAGGCCCTAGTGAATACATGGGCGAATCTTGAAACAGAGCTTCATAGCGCTTTAGAAGCCGATCGTCTGGCATGGGGTGATGCAATGCTGGATCAGCTGCGGCGCTCTTCCAGCCAAGAGATGAATGAATCAGAGCTGCCAGAGGAATATCGGATTTTTCAGCATCTTTAGTTTAGCTTAGCGTAGGTTTTACGGAGTCGTAGAACCAAGTAACAGTAGTCATCCGTCATGTTGATCATTAAGCCTAATGAGCGAATAGCTAGCTATTTGTCCTGCAGGCTGCTTTTCCACTTGGAGGTACTTATCTTGAATGCCAAGCGGTTTGACTTGTATGTACTCGCCAGTTGGGAGAAGAAGATTAAAGAGCCTATCGCGTATTTCTTCCAGATTATGCTCGCCGATGGGTGCATGGTCAGTAAGATGAGGAAGACTAGCGTTTGGCACGTTTGCATGTGTCGATGAATCTAGCGTGGCGGGCTCATGAGCAGCATTAATATACTTGGAGTTAAGATCATTTTTATTAGCAAGTATAATGAGCCTAGCTTTAGCCCTGCTGAAGGCAACGTTGATGAGCTCTTTAGATAATGTTTCAGATAGGAATTGGTTGTTACCCGATAGGTTTATCACATCTAATATGACGGTGTGATGCTCCTGCCCTTGCGCTTTATGGATAGTTGAACAAGGAATAGTACTAATTCCTTGCTTTCTAGCTACTTCACGAATAAGGCGTAACTGTGAGTGCAGTGGTGCAAGGATAACTGCTTCTGCATTGAGCGTCTCTCGCTCATCGCTAAGTGACTTGTAAATTTCGACGGCCTTTTCTGCTGAGCCATAGCGCACTTCGCCCATAAAGCGTTGACGCCAGCGAGCGTGGTCCTCGACGAACACAATGTCGATAGCTTTCTGATAGTCCTTATGTAGCCGTTGGCGACTCTTGTGCCACTGCGTTCGCGCTTGATCTTGATAAGGCACCGCGGTTTTTAACCTATCTTCATAGAACTGGTGACTGACCAGTTCGCAGATTTCAGGGAGCATGCGGTCTTGCTCATCAAGAAATATTTTTGATGTTTCAGGAAATTGGTCGGCTTTACTGAAAATGGATTTTCCTATCCAGCGCTTAGCTTGCGTATTGGTATGCGCGACATAAACCGGGGGGAGTTGACGATCATCACCGCAAAATAAATAGCGTTTGCCCAGTGGCAACAAAGCTATGACTTGGTAAAGAGAGACTTGGCTAGCCTCATCAAATACCACCCAGTCGAAGTTACCTTCCAGGAACTGTTCAAATCGCCATCCCGCGCTAGCCGCGGTGGTGGCCACAAGTGGGCGTTCGTGCAATAGTTTCCGTGTGTGTTCGTCAATCTCTTTACGTAGGTTGTCGCGCTTGGTTAGCCACGCGTCATATTTAATCGCATCCTTTTGTTCGGGCTTTTCTTTTTCCAGCTTTTCCAGCTGCGAGGTAAGCGCCTTGCTTGATGGCAGCAGGTGTTCGCGTCCCTTATAGGCCGGCATGGAGAAATTCTTGCCGATACGTACTGAGCGTTTGCTGCGGTTGTAATCTTCAAGTCGCTCAAGGGCTTTATCGACTTTGACCAGAGCATCATCAACGGCGGCATTGGTATGTGAAAGAAGCAAAACACGCTGGCCGGGTTCATGCAGCAGAAACTGGGCGATGAGCGCCGACAGTGTATATGTCTTGCCGGTGCCCGGCGGGCCGAATAGCAACGCATGGCTTTGGTACGGTAGGGTTAGTGCTTTCTTCTGCTGCTTACGTAATGTCATTACCTCTGGAACAGGGAGAGTTCTGTCATCAACGGAGGCGTTGCGATTAAAGGCCCGAAAGATTTTTAGTCCTTCCGTGGCGTATTTCTCGTGATGATAGAGCTTACGTAGCGGCTCTATAAAATTCGGAGGATAGATCCGTAGTTGGGTATCTTCTGAGGGTAGCGTGCCCTTTACATTCGTCAGCTGTATTTCATTATCTTCCGGAAAGACCGATAGCACGATGGCGGTACCATGCTGCTGTTCGGGTAGAGGCCACCAGGCATTAGCCCCTTCTAATGCCTCGCTCAATACATCGCTTTGTCCACGGTGCTTTTTGGTATTAAGGCGCAAGACACCAATACGAGTAGAAAGTCGCCTCGCACTGGCAACGTGAAAAATAGATGCATTACGGTGAGCCAGCTCTTCGACGCTGATCGCTTCCCTGATTTGCCTCAAATGTGGCATGGTGCCTCCTAGCCCATCAGTATGATGAAAGTAGTAGTATCAGGAGAACTTAGATCTCTCAACTCTATTTTTAGCCACAATTATACTTGGCAGATACGACAAGCTGTGTCGCACTTTAATGTTAATGTTTTAATAATTAATTAATGCTTTATGTGCTGAAATGACTGTGCACTTTATGAGCTTTTCCTATGATACGCCTACCAAAGAATACTTGACGTATGGGGGTTCTCGCGAGAGCTTAAGGCATAAAGTTGAAAGATATGTGTCTAGCCCACAGGGCGCATCACCAGAAAATGACAAGGAAGAAACGTGTCTTCATTTACCCCTCAATGGGAAGATATTGAAACAGCGACGACACTTCGTGCATTGGATGATGTGCTAACTGCTTCTATGGCCGCGCATCAGTTACAAACACTACTTCAAGACGAAAAGCTTTCCCAGCTGGTGCAGCGTACTTACCAGCTCTGCAATGCCCAAAGCGCTGAAGAGCGCTTACTGCTGGCTGCCTTATTTGGGCGTCTAAGCGCGGTGGTACGGTCACGGGTAGATCAAGTTTTCGAAGGATTTGAAGCTTGGATGCAAGCGCCGCCGGCATCTTTGGACACCCTAAAAGATGGTGATGAGAAAGCTTACGCCGCAGCGGCGCTGGGGTACTTGGATCCCGCACCAGGTTGGTTGATGAAGTATGCGGTGTCAGAGGCGTTTGAACTGGATGCGGCAGAAAACGCACGTAAAGCGCTGCTAGCTATCGTCAGAGACCGTGCTGATGATTACGCTGCTGTCCTCAATGCCATGACCGTTGGTTTCGACAACCTGGCAATTGAAGCCCCGGATGCCCGCCTAAGAAGACTCAAGCGTATTTTAGATGCCTGGAAGGAGGTGTCTCGGGATCATTTCTGGCCATTGGAGAGTAACCCTGGCGAAGTTCTGAGCGCCGTCGTGCGATCAGCACTGCGATACGTTAAAGAGGCCAAAGACGAGGGCTTGGCCACGGAAGTGGGGGATCGTTTACTGGAGCTTCTGCTGCGTGTCGTGCAGCTTCGTTTCTCCTACGCGTTGGAGGCTAACACCTATGCCGCGGTCAGGATGATGAAAGCCCAGTTTGGCACTCGTTTGTGGACGCATCTCCGTAGTCATTCTCAAGTGAGGCCACGGGTACTTTCCTGCTTGCTCGAGGCTTGTCTGGTGTTGGCACGCCAAGGGCAAACGGATATGGCCTTACTGGAAACGATGAAAGTGATGTACGCCACTCGTACCGGTATGACTACAGATATCAAGCGTCACTTCGTAGGTCATCACGAGCTGGACAGTGAGATTTCCGACTGGTGGATATCTGGTGGCACAAAGCGTATGGCAGGCAATACCCAGAGGGGAGAGCTGCAAGCCGATGCCGATATGTTGATTGGGCAGTTGCTATTGGAAGGTGAAGCTGCCCGACGGCCTTTGGAAAATGTGCGGATTAACTTAATGCCGCTGATTGAAGAGTTCGTCCACGATCCGGTTGTATTCGCTTCATTGCAAAAGGGGTTGAGCGGCTTTGTGGAAATGTCGACGTTACTTCGTCAGTTATGTCGCCTTAGGCGTATCGAGCCTTCCGGTTTGCAAGGGGAGGTCATAACCTACAGCAGAACGCGCCATGAAATGGACGGGGGCCATCAGGCGGGTATTACCCAAGTCAGAGTGAGACGCGATCAGGTTGTGCAGACGTTGCATGGACGCGAGCGCATTGTCGTTAAGGCGCTGGTCGAGCCTGCCTGAGGAAAAAAACACATAATGCCAAGGAGTCGAAGGGAATGACGCAAAGTCAGGCCAAGTGGTTATTGGAAAATCTGCTCGACCGTATAACGGATAGAAACGACGGCAAAAAAGAACTTACGGGCGTGCTCACCGAAGCGGAGCAACGCGCGCTGGAGGCAGCTGTTAAAGCGCTTGGGGGCGAAACGGCGCCGCCAGTTGATGAGGAAAAAACTGGGCAAAAGATACCTGATGAGAAAAAAGGTGGCCCAATACCTCCAGCAGTGGATCCGCTGATCGAAGTACCTGAACTCGAGTTCGATGATATATCTCCTGATTACCGTATCTGCATCGACTTTGGCACGGCAATGTCTAAAGTCACCTTGGTACATGATGGGGAGCGAGATGATGGCGGTGATATCATCGAAGTCTTACCTCTTGGCGAAATCGCTGATCAAGACCCAATTGATGGCGGCCCGGAACTGCTAATTTCGTCGGTGTACATAGGCAATGACGGCAAGGTCTATTTTGGTAAAAGCGCGTTGGAAGTCTCTGATCAGGAGGCGGATGAGGATGATACCCGTAAGCGGGTCGACAACATTAAGCGTTTCCTGTCGGAAGATGGCATAGATGATTTCCTCGCGGAGGCCTTCAATCCGACAAAACTCGACACCACCTTTAAAGACATTCTGCTCTACTACTTGGTTTATCTCACCTGGGTCATCGGTAAATGTGTGAAAAATCTGGATGAGAGCTATAACACCGCGCTATTGCGCCGTTACGCCATGCCCTGTTTCGACAATGGCAAGGCTAATGAGTACGCCAGGTTGCTCTCAGACATGTTGGGAAATGCTTACGTGGCAGTGGCTTGTCTGGAGCACAATGGTTTCTTGAACGACGAAATGGAAAACCCGTTTCACGAGGGTATACCCCTGAGTGATCTGAAAGCCGTTTGCGATGCCGTTCAGTCACAAAATCATCAATACTCCTTTGTTAATTTCGCCATCACGGAGCCCCTCGGTGTTGCTTCAGCGCTGATCAGTGAAGATGGTAAAGCGAACAACCTCTCGATGGTCATCGACATCGGTGCAGGCACCACGGATATCAGTATGTTTCGTATTCGTGTGGATCCGGAGCACGATAACTTTGTGGCGTTGCAAATTCCCGGGGCCACTGCCGGATTCAGCATGGCAGGTAACTATATTGACCGCGTCCTGACGCATAAGGTGCTTTCACTTGCAGGTGTGACGTCACAAACTAGTAACTATCGGCGCATCTACAATGCCTTGGAGCGTAATATTCGGCGCTACAAGGAAGACCTCTTTAACGATAGAAATGTAGATGTCACGTTAATTGATGGCAATGTTGTGGAAATCACATTGGAGCAGGTGATGGAGTCCTCTTCGATTCAGGAGTTTCAGCAAACACTGCAAAACACCATCGTAGAGATCCTTGAACGAGTGCCAAAGCACTATCTGGAGAACGCACCACGCCATGAACTGGCAATTGTATTAACAGGTGGCGGCGCCACATTGCCGTTTGCACAAAATGTGATCGGCAGGGAGTTGGAAGTTAATGGAGTATTGATCAGAACAGTCCCCGCAGCGCCTTGTCCGAAGTGGGTTGAAGAGGATTACCCAGAGCTTATCGACATTTTTTCCCGTATTGCCGTATCGCTTGGGGGAGCAAGGAAAAGTGTTATTCAGCCGCATGGCCAGTAAACATCTACAACCTCTATTTAGCCCGGCTAGTCCAGGGCTTAACTGAAATTACTTAAAGTATTTGTAGGGCAGTGTCTATATCCTTGCTCAGCATAATGATAATCTCATTATTATTAATTTTTTTTCACTATTTAGCATGACAGACACAGTGCGACACGGAATGTCGGAGTTTTGCTCGCTCTCCTGGCATCCCGTGCCGCCTTGATGAAAACAAGGAAACAGGCATGTCAGCTCTCTACGCCCCCGGTGCGCGCGTGGTTATCCGCGACTGTGAATGGATTGTTCGTCGCGCGGATGCCAGCGATGACGGGGGCTATATTCTCACCGTAGATGGCCTTTCTGAACTGGTCAGTGGCAAAAGCGCACGCTTTCTTACCAAGCTTGAAGAAGCTGAAAATGCTATTCGTACGCTCAACCCCGCTAAAGCCCGCTTAGAGGAAGACCTGACACCAGGCTTTGAAAAAAGCCGCCTGTTTATTGAAACCCAGCTGCGCCAGATCACCCCGCAGATGACAATATTCACCTGGGCCACAAAACGGCGATGGATCCGGTGCCGTGCCAGCTCGACCCATCGCTGCAGGCGCTCTGCAGAACCGCCTGCCTATCCTAATTGCTGATGCGGTGGGGCTAGGCCAAAGGTGCAGTGCCGCCAAAGACACCGCCGCAAATTAGGGCGCGCCTATGAAGGAAGGGAGCAAACGATGAAGCTGAATATGCTGAAGGTGGTCGTCAGTTACCTAAAGACTCAGCGATGCGAAAAGCTCCGTGCGCCAAGGTTGTACATAAGTGTAAGTGTCAAATCGCCAAGAATATCGCGCAAGACAAGGCTGTTTTTTTGCGAGCGCCTCATCACGCGCGTCTAGTAACTCTTTTTTTAAACTTTCAAGGAGGCCTGTTTATGAGCAACGCCCCATTCGATCCATCGAAGTTCACAGCTCCAAAAGCTAAACCGCTGCCGGTAATTCTCATGCTCGATGTCAGCGGCAGTATGAGTGGCAACAATATCCGCAATATGAATGATGCTGTTCGCGATATGTTGAATACATTCAGCGACACTGAGAATGGCGAAACTGAAATCCATGTTGCGATAATCACTTTTGGTACTCAAGTAACCCTGCATCAGCCTCTTACGAGTGCCAGTGCCATTCAGTGGCAGGACCTTTCGGCTGGTGGTATGACCCCGCTTGGCACGGCATTGCAAATGGCCAAAGCGATGATCGAAGACAAAGATGTCGTACCTTCGCGTGCGTATCGTCCGATGGTTGTATTGGTCTCTGATGGAGGGCCAAATGATGAATGGAAAAAGCCACTGAGTGCGTTCATTTGTGATGGTCGCTCTGCAAAATGCGACCGTTTGGCAATGGCTATTGGTGCAGATGCAGATGAGGCCGTACTTGGTAAATTTATCGAAGGTACTTCGAATCCTCTCTTCTATGCAGAGAACGCAAAGCAACTGCATGATTTCTTCAAATTTGTGACCATGTCAGTAACCATGTCAGTGACCATGAACACAAAGTCAAAGACGCCAAACAACGTGCCTGAAGCGAGCACCATTGATATCCAGCCCGCCACAATCGAAGCACGCCAAGACGAGCAGAAAACTGTGACACAGAGTTCTTTAGCAGAAGATGGAGGGTATTGGTAATGGCGCAAGCAATCGGTGACCCAGAAGAACTAGAGCGCTTCGCGTACGCATTGCAACAGTTTATTGATTCGCTTGACGACGCAGTAGGCAACCTGAACGGCGCCTTTGCTGCGCTTGGAGACACGTGGCAAGACGAAAAGCGGGCGCGATTTGAGGAGGAATACAACGCGCTCCTTCAGCAGCTGCAACAGTTCAACGGCAACGCGTCTGAACAGGTTCCATATCTGGCAGCGCTCGCGTCGCGGCTACGAGATTATTTACAAAGCTAAGGGCGCCGAGATCGCAATGGCACAAGTTTCAATTGGACAAGTGGAAAATCTGGAAGACCTCGTGCGCGGACTACATTCAATGCGCGAGGCACTAGAGACCGCATGCCGCGAACAAATTGCTGTTGCGGAGCAGAAATGCGAAGAGGCTCGCGAAGAAGGGAAGAGCAGCGCAGGCATGCTGGAAAACGCCATTCAGCAGGAGCAAACTGCAAAACAAAATGTTGACAGCGCTGAGCAGGCGCTCGAAAGCAGTCAGAGCTCACTTTCTTCCGCCCAGTCTTCGTTATCGTCTTGCCTTGCTCAGCCGCACGATGACGATGAGCGCTACCCGGACTGCTCCGGCGAGTACTCTGCCGTTGCCGAAGCGGAAGCCGCTGTTGAGCAGGCTCAAAACATGCTGGAGCAAGCAGGAGTCGAACTGGAGGTGGCGACAGGAGATCGTATTTCCCTGGAGCAGCGTGCGGATCTTGCGAAGCAGGCACAGGCGATGGCGGAACATGCCCTGGCGCAGGCTCTACAAGAATGCAATATGCGATTGGCAGCTGTCGATCAAGCAATTGAAATCGGCACTGCGCGCTTGAGTTTCGCGCAACGGGCACTGGATGCCTACCTCGCGACAAACCTGCCCGCTGCACAATTTCATGCCTGGTTGAAATGGGATCCCACCAAAGATGGCCGCCCTGTGGCCCCAGATATGTTGAGAGACCGTATGAACCTATCGTCAGAGCAGAGACGATTGCTTCAGGAATATCTTTATGACCGTAATCCAGCGTATCGCAGGCAGGTCGATAAGTATCGGAACCAATGGGCATCAGCCAAGGGTGATGCAGAGCGAAACATCGTCGCACGTAAGGCACGAATACACCTGAGTGGTGAATTCGGGGAGCAGATGGTTCGGCACGCACTTGCGCCACTTGGCAGCCAGATCGAGACGCAAGGGCGAACCTTCGTTGGTGACAACGGACGGTACACAAAAACAGATTTACTAGTCACCGACTTGCGAGTTCCGGTTATTTTGGGGCGCGGAGAGGGCATGGGAGCGCCTGTAGGAGGCTCGATGGCATTCGAAGTGAAATGCGGCAAGGCGGAATATCTCTACTCGCAGAAAGATCACATGATTTTCCAGGCCGAGGGGCACAAGCAGGCAGACGCGCAATGCACTCTTTGCTCGCGAGACATCCAAGATTTGCCAGAAGAAAAAAAGAAAGAGCTGCGCGATGCTCTGCACGAAGCTGGCTCACCAATGGTTGGAATGTTGCCAAAGAAAAATGAAATAGATCAGTCCTGTCTTGATTTTATCCACCAAAACGAGGAGGCACTGTCATGAGAATACGTTTCGCAGTTGTAAGCCCTGACCTTCTCGAACGAGTCCGAGCTGAAGTTGACGTCCTCCGACGTGCAGTCAATATCGGAGATATGGATGGCGTGGATACGGCCACCGCACACCTATTGGAGCTTACAGTTGATTGCAGGTCGATTGAGTTGTCCGAGGAAGAATGGTGCACATTTCTAAACGAAATTAGGATGAGGATCCCTGAATTTGAATCCAGCTATCTTGTGCCTGGCACTATTTTTGCTCCCCTATTTCCAACAATCTCAGTAGCTGGAAACTATGTTCTCGAACTTCCAATCGACGGTGATATGGAAGAGGAGGAGGTCAATGTTTGATGAGGTCTTTGGAATGGCTGCGATATGTGCTGGAAACTTCCGCGAAGGAGTGCGTGATGCGTTTGGCGCATCCATTGTTGCCGATGTACTTGATCCAATTCTCAAGGAGGTCGATTCGCTCCGCATTTTAAATGCTGATTTCCAGCAGCAATCGTTCGACATTGATCGAATCTTGAATGGTGCGCGATCGTTCCAGTTCAAAGACAGTGGGTGGACTCAATGAATGGAAGCGTGAGGGATTTTCAGGATGTGATTGCCAAACTACACAAGATAATCGCGGACTATCAAGAAGGGTTTGTGCGCATCGACCGAGAATTCAATGCCACTAAAAAGCCATTAAGCGAGGATCAGGAACGTAATCTGAGCATCAGGAAGTCGAATTGGCAGGCAGGCTTTGCCACAGAATGGGAAAAAAACGCAACTGCAATAGCGAACGCAAGTTCGCAGCTAAGACAGCATCAGCCCGCTTTCGTAGATTTTGGTGTCGACAAGCCATTGATGGCATCGGAAATTCCTGCAGGTCTTGTGCTTGGCTCGCAGCAGATCTTTTTCGAGCAGCTCTCTTGTCATGTTCCAAAGATCATCTCATTTCCCTTCTCCAGCGCTCTTGTTTTGCCGCAAAGCGATGCAGAGCAAAAACGACTCGTGCACTGTCTCTTGTTACGGTTGCTGTCGGCTTTGCCACCAAGTCAAGTAGAGTTGACGCTGATAGACCCACTGCAGCAGGGACAATCGGTCGAGCCGTTCCTGCCATTGCTGAAGGTTGAGCAATTGGTGCCACAAGGTCATGTTCTTACACGTTCGGACGAAATAGAAGCCGCGCTCGGCAAACTGACGGACGAAATTGAGGAGATAATCCAGCAGCGTTTCAATGAAAAGGCATCCAACTGGTTGCAGTACAACAGAATAAAACCCGATGCCCCGTTACCTTACAAGGTAGTGCTGCTTTTCGATGTGCCAGAGCAGATAACGGAAAAATCTCTTTGGCTGCTTGGACGCATTTGCGAGAACGGTCCACGCTGCGGTGTGCTGCCCATCATTGCAATTGATGGACAACGCATAGAAGACAGGCGATATGAAAAGTTCAGCACCACGTTGAAAAATTCAACCACGCAATTGGATGAGCTGTTGCAACGCGCATGGGCTGGCGATCTGTCATTTACCTACCAGCCGGAGCAATGGCCGAGACCGGATGTGCTGGATGGCTTTATGGAAAGGCTCGTTGAAGATTGTGCCGCTAATACGCGCTTCAAGAAAACGATGCCTGATCTCTGGTCGGGCTTTGTCAAGGGAGAGACGACTCTTGGTGGCTTTGATATTCCCATCGGCTGGTCCCCCGCTGGTGATTTCGCCACCCTGAGACTGGGCGCGACGGACTCCGAACATCATGCGCTACTTGCGGGGAAGACGGGCTCGGGTAAATCCAATCTACTCCATGTTTTGATTCACACGCTATGCGAGAAATATTCGCCCGAAGAGCTTGATCTTTATCTGCTGGATTACAAGGAGTCGACGGAGTTCAATGTTTACGCAACCCCGCCAGTCCCGCATGCCCGCCTTGTCGCTACGGAAAGCGATCCTGAGTATGGCGTCACTGTGCTGCGGCATCTTGTAGGTGAACTGGAAATACGTGCCCGCTTGTTCAAGTCCGAAAATGTCAACGATTTCGCCGAATACCGAAAATCAAGCGGAGTACGGTTGCCCCGCGTTCTGTTGGTCATAGATGAATTCCAGGTCCTTTTTTCAGAAGGTCGCCAAGTGGCAGAAGCCGCCGAGCAGCTGCTCTCGAAGCTCCTGAAACAAGGGCGTTCGTTCGGCATTCACATCCTTCTGGCTACTCAGACTCTTAAGGGCATCAACGCACAGTCCATCGGAAGCATCATCACCCAGCTGGGATGCCGTATTGCACTGGCTTGTGGGCAGGAAGATTCCGCGATGATCCTCGGAGGTGGGAACTGGGCAGCCGCTGACCTGCGGAGCCCACCTGAAGGCATCATCAACAATGCCAACGGTGCCAAATCCGGCAATGTGAAGTTCATGATTCCATTCGCCGGAGAAAGTGAACATCGGCGCGAGTTACTAACGAAGCTAATAGAGCGTTCGCGTCTTTCTGGGGCGGCCCCCAAAACGAAAGTCTTTAGCGGAGCATCCCTTCCGGAGATGCCGTCTCACTCTGAATATCAGGCAGTTTTTGCGCAAGAAGAAGCACTTCTTTTGGGCGAAAGCCTTGCATTCGATGCAAGGCCGTTGGCGGTGCCACTTATTCGTCGATCCGCGTTTAATATTCTATTTAGCGGCTACAACGATCACATTCACGATGGCCTCCTGGCTACTATACTTTCCAGCTTTGCTTTCGCAGACAGCTTTGACGAAGTTGTATATTTTAATGCACGTGGGGTCTCTCCGGGAGGAGGGTTCTCCACCGCAGCGCAAATGCTCGGTGCACGCTTCAAAGAGTTCGATGATATTTTCGTGCTGCCATTGCAAGCGATATCAGACGATATTGGGGATCGCCGCATGGCGTTAATTATCGATGGACTAGATTCCGAGAAAGCACTACAGCCTGCCCCTGCGTTTAGATCGCCCAAGCCTGATGAGCTACCAACCCCAGCTGACCTGTTAAAGCGTATCGCCGAGGACGGCCCGAGGAAGGGGACGTTTGTTTTTGTCTTTGTCGATCGTTGGCAGCGCTGTGGCAGTACCTGTAAAGACCTTTTCTCCTCTTTCGAATTGCGCGTGGCGTATTGCATGAACGAAGACGATGCCGGATCGCTGGTGAGTGGCGGTATTGGTAAGTTTAAAGGCATTGAAAAACCGAGCCGGGCTGTATTCGTAAACAAAATGACGAATGACATCACATGGTTCCGCCCCTATGTTCAGGAAAGCATTCGATGAAGGCATTTCTGCTCACATGGTATGGAATCACCGATTTTCGTGCGTCTCTGGGGTTTGATAATACCGATGGTCCTATTGCCAGCGCTCTTGCGGGTGCGTCCTATTCGGATGTCGTTATCCTAGGTTACACCCGGGCGGACAATGATTCCAACGAGCTGGTCGAAGCGCAGAAAACATTCGCGCTTGAATTGGCATCAATTCAAAAGATGGGGCAACAGAATGATTGGATGGTTACTGGTCAGTTTGTCTCTAAGTTCGCCAATACCGCTGTGGCCAATGAATATTTTGAGGCTTGGCTGAAAAAGAAAGCCGCCGCTTTGGGCTGTAACGTAAGCATTCGTTTAAAAAGCGAAAGGCTTTGCCGACTCAATGACACCGAAGGCATTTATGCAGGCGCGATGCGGGCGCTGGGTGAGGTGGAGCAGGAGCCTGGTGAAAAGTTTGTTACGCTCTATCTTAGCCCAGGAACTCCGGTAATGGCCTTTGTCTGGGCGCTCGCGGCGTTGAGCTTTCCTGAACTTAAAAAAAGGCTCCTAGCATCGTCGATAATTGGTAAAGCACCTGAAGTCATAGCTTTGCCTTCCGAGTGGCTTGATCGACACGGCGCAAAACAGGCTGCGATCCGAGATATCTCTAACGGGTTCGATGTGACCTTTCATCTGTTTGGTGAGCAACGGATGCCAGCCTTGTTGAGTATCCGGCAATTTGAGTCGGCGGATCACATTTTTGTGAATTCAAAAGACTTCCCTGCTACATGTATGCGAGCGTTTATTGGCTCCCGGGACTTACACGAATTCCCCGTTGACCCTTGGGATGATCGTGCCGTACACAAAAAAATCACCGAGCTGGCCAAAAAATTCCCAGAAAAAACACGAATTGGAATCAATTTAACCGGTGGCACAAAATTGATGTTTGCAGGCGCGCTTTCTGCTGCGCGCGAGCTTGGTGCCGTTCCGTTTTATTTTGATAGCAAGAATCGTCGCGTTACTTTCATTGATAGTGTTCGGCGCGAAAAAATCATGCAGATTGATTCAATAGAAACCTTTTTACGCCTCAATAGCGACGAGTTGGAGATCGCCGGTAGTTCTGTCATGAATGAGATATCGTCGAATCATCAACGTCTGACCGAGACTCTCTGGATACATCGTGACAAGGTGCGCAGGTTTTATAGAGAGCTGACTGACTATAACGATACATTTAAACCATTCGAAATCTGTCGTGATGGCTTCAATTTCAAGCTGGATGACTTGGAGACAGCATCCGTCCAGGGCTACGGATTGGATCTGTTGTTTGAGAAATGGCCTGATTTCGCTAAATACCTGTCTGGCGGATGGTTCGAGGAATTTGTTTATTTTCAATGCAAGCCATATGAAGATGCTGGCGTCATTCAAGACTTGCGTATCAATGTCAAGCTTAATTTGAATTCAGGAGGAGCGAAAGGCTATTCGAGCTTCGGTGCTAAATACAACGAGTTGGATATCACATTTACCGACGGCTACTCGCTTTATATTGTGGAATGCAAGGCGGGCAATGTAACGCAAGATCAGGTTATGAAGCTGCAAAACCTTGTGCGCTTCTACGGAGGAAGTGAAGGTCGTGGCATCGTTGCCTGCTGTGTTCCGCCAAATACTGATTCGGTCAAGAAAAAAATCAAAGATGCCAGACTGACGCTTTGGGCTGGTGCATCACTTTCTGAGCAAATAAAGATAGTGATGAACAACATCACTGCGCGAGCTGAAGCGATAGAGGTAAATACGTGACGATCCATCTGATTTGCGATATTTCTGGCAGCATGAGAGACGGCGGGAAGCCCTTCATCCTGAGGACATTGGTTACAAGCATTGCGCAATGGGTTTTGTATGGCTATGGGCATGCAGAGGTTATTTTGTGGGCTTGGAGCATTAAGGTGGAGCGTATCTCTGACTGGAGCCCAAAGAGCGAATTTCCGGATGAACTCCTTTCATGTTCAGGAGCTACAAATTTGTCCTCACTCATTCAATCATTTGATAGCAAGCTCGACGGAAAGGTTCTGCTTCTCACTGATGGGTTCTGGTCTCGGGATGATGTGAGAGCCCTAAAAAGATGGAAGGGCGGTTTGCCCCCAGACACGCTGAGAATCATAAAAATTGGTGCAGATTCGAATCCTCAACTCAAAGGGCCTGAGCTGTTCTCTTCCGACGATTTATTTGCTGCGCTCGACGGATGGCCTCGAGAGGTTGAGGAATGGATGTAACGCCTTGGAAAAGTTTTGGCGCAAGCGTCCGCGGTCCAGGTCACATTGCTGAAGGCTTGCCAAACCAAGATGCATGGATGCCGTTTCACCGTGCTTGGGGGGATGGTGTTGTGGTTTCCGATGGAGTTGGTTCAAAACCATTCTCCAATTTTGGAAGTAATGCTGCATGTCTTGCAGTAGCTTGTGCGGCATTGGCGTGTCGCGTCCAAGCGGATATGTCTAATGCCCAAATTGATCGTGTCTTCCTATTTGAAAAAATAAAAACTCATTGGCTTTCCATTATCGGGCCGCTTGAGCCGCGAGATTGTTCGGCTACCTGTCTGTTTGCCGTCCGAATCGGTGACGGATTAATCCACTTTGGGATACTGGGTGATGGACTTGCCGCAGCTATCAAAGCTGATGGTTCTGTCATGTCACTCTCTGAAGATAAAGCCCACGGTTTTTCAAACATCACCACTGCGTTATCCCCAAATGTGTCGCCGAAGGACTGGCATTATTTTTCGCTGCCGGAGGAGGAATGTAGTGCAGTCTTGCTGTGCACCGATGGTGTAGCTGACGATTTGGATAATGTGGAAGGTTTTGTAACAGGTTTTGTTGATGGGTATCGTTCACTTGCCGCGTTAAGTGCCAGTCGCCATGCGCGTGAGATGCTCGAAAAATGGCCTACACCCAAGCATAGTGACGATAAGACACTCGCCTGCTTGTTCCGTGAGGAATCTACAGATGTCTAAATTAAATGAGGCTCTATCATCGAAACCGCTTGCTGACGAATACGGTAATCAGCATTACCTTGTCGATGAACTTGCCCGAGGTGGTCAGGGTGTAGTCTTCCGCACCAAGGATGCAGATTTAGCTATTAAACAACCACTCAAAGATGATCAACCAGACAAAAGTGCCAACCTTCGCGAACGCTTTCAGAACATCCGCTTGTTGCCCATACCTGCCCGCGTTCCGGTATCTCTGCCTCTTGCCATCCTACGTGATGAGCCAGGCTATGTGATGCGGCTGTTGAGCGACATGAAGCCATTCAGTATGTTTGAGTTTAATAGCAAAGCGAAGAAAGAACTGGAAGACCGAAACGCGGTGCTCCCCCAATGGCTGACAGCTATTACGGATAAAGAAATGGCACTTCGGCTCCTGCATTACGCCAATACAGGTTCTACTCGCCGCCGCCTTTTTGCGCTTTCCAAGTGTGCAGCCATTCTTGCCCGACTCCACGGTGCCGGCTTGGTCTATGGCGACATCTCGACCAACAATGCGTTCTTCAGTGAAGGTTCTGCTGGCGATGTCTGGCTGATTGATGCCGACAATATGCGACTTGAACTACCGAGCGGTGGAATTTCCGTTTATACGCCAGGTTACGGTGCGCCAGAGGTAGTTCAGGGGCGTGATCAGTCCCGACCGCGAACGGATTGCTGGGCATTCGCGGTAATGGCCTTCAAGTTGCTGGCGCTGTGTCACCCCTTCATTGGAAAGAAAGTCCTGGAGCCTGATCACGAGGAAGATGGTTGGGACACCGATCCAGAAGTGAATGAGATGTCTATGGATCTTGATGAGCAGGCATTTGCTGGGTACTTGCCGTTCATCGATGACGAAGATGATGATTCCAATATGGGTATTGGCGGGCTGCCACGCGCACTGGTCACAACACCGGGACTCCGTCGCCTTTTTCAAGAAACCTTCACTGAAGGCCGAGAATACCCACATAGCCGCCCCGCGATGGCATTCTGGGCATTGGAGCTTATCAAGGCAGCCGACCATTCACTGGATTGTCCCGAATGTAGGATGAGCTATTTTGCTGACGATCACGAGAGCTGTCCTTATTGCGGCAGCGAGCGACCCGCCTTCATTCGTGTTCAAACGTCACGTTGGGAAGTTTTGACTCCTGCCTGCACCACAGAATTTGCCCTGCCGCACCGCCTGTTCTACCCATTTTCATTCGAAAATCACGACGACATGGAGTACGAGTCCGTACTGAATTTCGCGGCCAAAACCGCCGATCCCGTGCGAGGCACGAAAGGCTTTCCTGAAAGCCTAACTTTCAAGTTCGTAGAGGGCGGTAAATGAAGTTTCAAGACATTCCCGCCCACATCCTAAGCATCCGTGTCAAGCCAACAACCAATTTCTCAGCTTTGCAAGAGCAACCCGTATTTTCGGTGGATACGCGACCAAGCCGTGTTGATGAATTTGAGATCCGCTTAAAAGACACCGTTGTCTTCGTTCGCCCTGTCCTAGCGGCAGACATCCGTCGCCTCAATACCGATCTGGCTAGTGGGCGCGCCCTGCTGGCGCAACTGGCCAGCCCTGCTAGAGATGGCAGCGTCGAATTGCAAATCGCATTTTTCACAGGTGACTGCCTTGAAATGGGCGATGTCGATATCGGTGTAGACGAATATGTAGAAGATGGGCTGAGGAAGGCGAGGTATGACTTCAAGGGTGAGCGCCTTTACGAGAAGCTTGATCATCTCTGCTGCTTTCGCCAAGACGAAAACGCATTTTTCTTTTTGACCGCAGGCCCCGCCATTGATGAAGAATTGAAGCCAGGTGCGGAGGGCTCGCCCCAAGCCGCAGGGGCTGAGCCGACCAGAGAAAGTTCATTTTGCATCACCGGCGACGGCATCCGCTTCGTTGCTACTGAAAAAGCTGTGCCGGGTGGCAATTCCATCTTCATTGCCACCCGCCTGACTGGACGAAGGAACACCTCCGACCGCGCCCTGCGCTTGGCCAAAGGCAAGCTGCGTTTTTTGGATTGGACGCGGGTGGGGCAAGTGCAAGTTCTCGCCAAAGCGCAAATGGCAGCACTCACACAGGATGATGGAAGTTATCTGAAAAAGTGGGACGAGTTTGGTGAGGTGGAAGGTGAGCTACTACTCAAACAAGCGCGTGCAGTCGGTACGCTGCAATTCACGGACATGGAGCAAAGGCGAGACGGGACTGTTACTGTTCGCATAGTCGACGCCTCTGATTCAGCCATAACTATATTGACTGAAAATAAAGTACCAGAGCTCGAACTTGTCGATGAACTGCCAGACTATTTGCTGAATGAGCTCTTGAGCTTCAAAGAGTTTGAGAAAGGCATAAAAAGTGCTGCGGATTTCGAGAAGAAAATCGAAGAAAGATTCGTACAGAGCAAAGAGTGGGCTTCTTTTGCAGTTATAAGCTTTGACAAGGAAACCCGCTCACTTGCGCTCAAAACCGAGACCCTGCACTCGGCATTCGGTACGCTCATTCTCTCACTCAAGGGTGATGTTACCCAAATTGAGCGCCGCATGGCCGCCCGTCAAGCGATCTTGGAGGGGCGTAGTGCCAACCCTCAGCTGGGTTTATTGATTGAAGAGCATGGACAAATTGCACAAATCCGTGAGCCGCAAAAGATTCCACCGCTTACAGCGTTTGTCCGCAAGAAAGTTTTTCGCAATGACCCAACATTAATGCAGGAAACCGCCATTAAGGTCGCGTTGAACACGCCCGACATCGCGCTCATTCAAGGCCCGCCCGGTACTGGCAAGACCACTGTTATCGCTGCGATTTTGGAGCGCCTAAACGAGATGGCAGACAAACGCGGTGCGCGTGTCAAAGGTCAAATTCTGTTGACGGGGTTTCAGCACGATGCGGTGGAGAACATGATAGAGAGACTTTCGCTCAACAGCTTACCCGTGCCGAAATTCGGCAAACGATCTGGCGCAGCGGAAGATGATTACAGCACTTTCGAACGCAATCTTGAAGACTGGTGCTCCAATTTGGCTGCCGAACTACGTGAGCGTAACCCGCAGCTTGCTGAGGTGGAGCAGGAAAGGGAAATCAAAAACCTATTCTTACAATATGTCCAGGCACCGACTCGCCCATTGGCTGCCCACCTTGTCAGGAAAATCACAGCGCTTGGCATTTCGGTGCTTGGAGAAGACGATGCGCGGCGGGCGGACAATCTGGAGAAGACCCTGGCACGCGAAGAACGGCTCAACGTCGATTCAGGTCAATGGCTTGATGCTGCACGTCGTCTGCGCGTGCGCTTCGAAAGTTTCGCTGATGATGGCGCGGAAAGGGCAGTGGACGCACTGGACGACCTGAGCGATGTTCTTAAAGAAAACGAACGCAAGCTGCTGGACGAAGCCAGCCTATGGCGCAGCGAAGATGGCCCGCCGTCGTTTCTGGAGGAGTTGAGAGCCCTAAAAAGGAGACTTCTCGTCCGTTTTACCAACCCACCGGTTTTTCGCGTGGACAAACAAAACGACGAAGTGATTGCGCTGGCAGAACGTGCCATCCAGCGCATCAAGAACGTAGGACACTCGGCTAAAGATAAAAAATCCGCGGCGCTGGTGGAGTTTTTGGCTGAACTCGAAAGCAATCCCTATGGAATGATGGATGCTGTTTCTGATTACAGCTTTGCTTTTGCAGCCACTTGCCAGCAAAGCGTAAATCGGGGGATGCAAATGCAGAAAGGCATCACCGGGCGTGATGTCAGTGAGAACCTGAAAGGGATGGAGTACGAATATGTGATCGTGGACGAGGCTGCCCGGGTATCGCCTCGTGACTTGATGGTGGCTATGGCACAAGGCAAGCGCATTATTCTGGTGGGCGATCACCGGCAGTTGCCGCATATTATCGACGAAGAGGTGGCTCGCCAGATGGAGGAAGGCGAAACGGGTCAGAACGAAAATGATTGGCTTAAAAAATCCATGTTCCAGTATCTTTTCAGTGACCGTCTAAAAGCGCTGGAGGACGGCGACAGATTCCCTCGCCGAGTAACGCTGGACAAGCAATACCGCATGCACCCGCTGCTGGGCAGCTTTATCAGTCGCAACTTTTACGAACGCTTCGACCCATCGGAAAAATTCGAATCTGGGCGGCCTGCAAGTGACTTCGCCCACACGCTATCTGGCACGCACGAAAAGCCCGTTGTTTGGTTTGATGTTCCAGCGGCCAAAGGTGGACACCAGCGTAACGGCACCAGTTGGACGCGCCCAGCAGAGGCCACCGTCATCGCCCGGCAGTTACAGGCGTGGATGAGGTCGGATGCGGGAAAATATCTCTCCTTTGGTGTTATTTCGTTTTATAAGGCGCAGGCCGACATCATCAGGGAACAGCTTAAAAGGGAACTCGGCGGGATTGCGAACGATGACAAGAAACTACGTGTCGGAACGGTGGACTCCTTCCAAGGCATGGAGTTCGATGTTGTTTTCCTCTCTATGGTGCGGACCTTGCCGCAAAACTGGAAGCCAAAGAGTGATAACAGCGAAAAACAAGCCAGAGGGCTGTTTGGACATCTCTGTCTTTACAACCGTCTTAATGTCGCCATGAGCCGTCAAAAGAAATTGTTGGTAGTGGTCGGTGATGCTGGTGCGTTGCAAAACCAGCTTGCGGAGGACTATGTGCCGGGATTGGTAGATTTTCTTCGCCTCTGTAAGAGTGAAGGCGTGGTGCTGCCATGCTGAGGCTCCTGGACTACGGCAAGCCCAATCCCTTCAGTGGCATCATCGGCAAACCACGCAACCTCGCATGGCCGGTAAACGCGTATCGCGTTACCTTGCCCAAGGGTTCAAACGATAGCGATGGCTTGAACGCATTTGAGCGTGTCGTCTTGAAATTGCTGGATGCTGTTGGCACGCTGGATGCTGGAAATCTGGCTGCTGAAACCTGCATTCCGCTTGATTTAGTCAAGGGCATTCTCCTGCGCTTGCAGGACAAAGGATTTATTGACGAATACAATGCCATCATCATGCAGGAGCATGATGATGGCTTAAAAGACGAAGACAATGCTCCGGTCTTCGCTACCGCGCTTTTGTTCCGCGAACTCGTCACCGGAAAAATCCTGCCTTTCCTGCATTGGCTGGACGATGCAAACCCCTTGCAAAAAAAGGAAGGCAAGGAGAAAGGTTTTCGGAACATCCGTTGGGATGCTACTCACAGAAGAAACCCGCCCACACAACGCGATGTCATCAACGCATTGCGGGGCATGAAGAAACGCGCAGCAGTTTTTGGCATGGAAGAAAAGATGCCACCCGCCCAGCAGATTACGATAATGGCTGAACCAGAGCTATATCACCTCGACTGCCCAATCGCCATTCAGAAAATCGATAGCGAGTTCCGCATTGCCGACCCGTTTGGTAATGGGTTTTCGCTGATTCTTGAAAAAGCCTTCGAGCAGCTGCTGGAGCGAGAAGATAACCTGGCTGGATGGCTGCTCACTTGGAAACAGCTACTGAGTAGTGCTCGTCCCGAAAGACAGGACGTCAGACCAAAAGAGCCGTTCGAGACGGATGCCAACTGGCAACGCTACCCGAAGCTGATTGCCAGTTTAAGACCTGCAAGCAATGCAGAATTTCGAACTTTGTCCAAAATTCACGCCTCCATAGAATGGGCGCTGTTCTATGCCTGTTGTATTCGTCCATTCAAAAATATCATTACAACACTCAGCTTCACCGAACAGAGCCAACACTCTGCACTTTTGGTGCAAGCAGCAAAAACTATAGGATTTGAGCTACCATCGCGCGGCTTCAGGCCGATTCGTGAGGGTAAGCTGCGAGAATTCGAGGCCGGGGGCGCCTATCAAGAGACAGTTCTTGCCATCGCTATGCTTCAGGCGCGCGATGACGCCGGGCACCCCTTGCGTCGGCTTGTTTCCGCGTATCCAGATTTCATAAACCGTCTTCTTGCCATCAATGCCAAGCGCAACGAAAAAGCACATGGCAAAGGAGGCGCGGATGCGCCGCGGCAGGAACTGACAGACGATCTATTTATGCGCACCGTCGTTCAATCGCTCGTCCCGAACATCGTGTTTGCTGACAACCCAGCTGCCGCGCCGGATAAGGACGCACAAGGCGATGTACTGCTAGATGCCCGCGCTAGCGTTCAGGCGGAGTTTGGCTTCAAGTTGTTCAACCGCCTTGGCATGAACGTGCAAGAGCGCTTGGTTCACGCAGAGCGTTTTTTCCTGTTTTGCCATGATGAGGATGATGCTTCTGCCTATGTCGGCGACCTCTATGCAGTAGCCCAAGCTTCATTCGAGAGGGTTTTGACAGGTAGGCTTCCGCCCGATACCAGTGACACACTACTCATCGGTACGGCTGAGGTTAAGGCTGTTGAGGCTGAACTCTGCAATGCCTTATCCGAAAGTTTGCGAACCGTCAAAACACGGGCTGTAAGTCAAACGCTGCAGGGTGGCAGCCAATCTCTCGGTGCTTGTGTCATCGCGTTACTGCTCGTGTCTGATGAGGGTGCACTTACCGCAATTCACGACGTGCAGCCGACCTTTTTGGACGATATGACAAACCTCATCACTCGGCGCGGGCATGGCAACGAGCCACTGCCATTGTCTAAAGCAGAAATTGCGAAGCTTCGTAAAGCAGCCTTCTCAACGATTAAAACACTTATAGAGCAATGACAATGGAAAAATCAGAAAAAGACGCTGTTCTAAAACAGCGAGAAGCTAGCGTGCTTGAAAAAGAGAAACAGGCTCGTGATAACCACTTGGCGATTGAGGCGGAAAAAAACAAGCTGGTTGAGCAAGAAAAACAGATTCGCTCTTATCGCCAGATGATTGAAACAGAGAAACACAAGCTGACTGAGCGCGAGAGGAGCATCGTCATTGCCGAACAAAAGCGCGATGCAGGCTTCGCAGATGAACGGGCAGCCTTGAACAATGAGTTGCGCGACAAACGCAATCAAGCAGAAGCTGACATATCGAACATCAGAGCAAGGAAGCTCTCCGAGCTTGAGGATGAAAGCGCCAAACTAAAAGCCACGAGACTGGATGACATTGCGAATTCTGAAAATTTGGAGCGCGAACGTGTTCGTGCGGAAATAGCCAAAGAGCGTGAAGCCTGGGTGAATCAACAGGACGATGCTCGCAAGAAGTTGAATGCCGAGCGCACTGACTTTGAGAGGCAGAGGGGTGCGCTATCTGCGTTGCAGAGTGAGGTTGAGGGTCGCAAGGTAGAGCTTGAAAGCGCTGAGAGGGTGCTCGAGCGCAAAGAACAACGGTTGGAGCAGCAATGGCAGAGACGCAATGAGCAATTGCAAGATGAAGTAGAGGAAAAACTTGGTGAGCGCCGTAAGTCACTGGAGGCTGCGGAGGCAACTTTCAGGGCGGAAAATACTCGACTGCGTGAAGCTCTGAATATTCAGACTGGGCTTGTCAGTGCGTTTGAGCAACTGAAACAGCAACTCGGCGGGAAAGAACCCGCAGAGATTCTTCGCGCACTGAACAGCCAAGCCGACGAACTCAAGCGCTTGCGGGAAGAGCTTGCTACCCGACCCACCGAGGAAATGCGTGAGCGGTATCTGGCTCTTGAATCGGATGCTAGGAACCAGAAAACCCGGGCAGAAGAACTAGAGCGGCAACTTGCCACTAATGAAGCGGCGATCGCCGAAATTGGCGACCTGCGCCGTCAAGGCTCGGAACTCAGCGCCGAGAACAAATCTTTGGCGCAAAGGGCGTCCATCTTCGAGGGGGCAGCCAACGAAGCGCAAGCCGAACTCAACCGTCTGCGTGCGCCCTATGAGCGTCCCGCCGAAGCGGAAGCCCGTTACAAAGAAATCGAGATGCCGCACATCAGTGTGGACAAAGTTAAACAACAACCCGTGAAATCTGAGATTGATGAGATGACTTGGCTCACGGGCATTGGCAATGCCTGTGACACATACGGATTGCATTTCAACCCGCGCATACTGAAAGCCTTTCATACAGCGCTCAAAACAGCTGAATGGTCGCCGCTAACTGTACTGGCAGGTGTTTCCGGAACCGGGAAATCCGAACTACCTCGCCTGTACTCGCACTTTGGCGGTATTTACTTCGAGCCGCTTTCCGTTCAACCGAACTGGGATTCGCAGGAATCCATGCTGGGGTTCTTCAACTCCATAGATAATAAGTTCGACTCCCAACCAGTTCTCCGCTTTTTAGCACAAAGTCAGCAGCCGTGGAGCAATGATTATCCGGGTTTGCAAGACGCAGTTTGCCTTGTTCTGCTTGATGAAATGAACCTTGCCCATCCGGAGCTTTATTTCGCTGAATTCCTCAGCAAACTCGAACTGCGGCGTGGGAGGAAAGGCAACGATGTACCGTTTATCCCGGTAAAAATCGGTGCGGGCATGAAGCCATATGAGCTTTCGCTGGGCCGCAATGTGCTATGGACGGGAACGATGAACCAGGATGAAACCACCAAGTCACTTTCAGACAAGGTGCTTGATCGGTCTATCATCATCAACTTTCCGCGCCCGACAGAACTCAAACGACGCCTGAAGCTTGCTCCACTTGATGGTAAAAACCGGGGCCCGGCGCTACACAAAACGTCGTGGCAGAGTTGGCTAGCGCAAGGCAGTAATTTCTCTGACTACCAGATAAGCCCTTTCAAAAAATTCATTGAAGGAATCAATGCCTCTCTCGCGGTAACAGGTCGTGCCCTCGGTCATCGCATCTGGCAATCCATTGAATACTACATGGCTAATTACCCAGATGTCCGTGCAGCACAGCAAACATCCGATCAGGATGCGCTTGATAGGGCCATGCATGTCGCTTTCGAGGATCAACTCGTGCAGAAGGTCATGCCCAAGTTGCGAGGTATAGACACGCGTGGCAAGAGCAAGACGGAGTGCCTAGACAAGATTCGCGGTCAGATCGTTACAGGAATCGGCAGTAACTCGTTCAATCTGGCAGAAGATTTCGATTTAGCCTGCGATCTTGGCTATGGCCAGTTTATTTGGCAATCGGCAAATTATCTTAACATTGGCGATACCTGCCTTGATGAAAGCCGACCTATGACTGCTCTAGCGTCAGATGAGAACGATGACCCCCATCCGCTTTTTATGAATGCTGAAACAGATGAGGCCAAGCGCCTTAAGGCATGGAGCGCAAAGACGCACGAGCAACGAAACGAGCTTAGTAGGAAGTTAGAAGATAATGCTAAGGCTGAAAGGATTCGACCTAAGCCATGACAATCAATTTAGAGAAAATATATTGCGATTATCGCGCCGAAGAAAAAAAAGCCCGTGCAATGCTTGGGCAACAGGACTGGTATTGTCGAATCGCAGATTTTGACCCTAAGACTGGTGAAGCATTGCCGCAAGGATTGTCGTCGGTGCTCGCAAGAATTACAGATTATGCCTCATCAAAAAATGACGATGTAATTCGAGACCGCCTTTGGCGCATCATTGATCACTGTCGTGATTCAATCGAGCGTTTGTTCCACGCTCTCAACGAAAGTCCACGCAGAGAGCATGCTGTGTTACCCGTACACGCCGTGCGTGAACTTGATGCCAACAGCTTCATCAAGCTCAGCAGTCGTCCAGGACGCACTGTTAGGGAAAAGCTCGCGGGCAAGCCCTATATGCAGGCCGTACGTCGGTTTCAATCTGTCGATTTGCCGGAAAACCGCTTGCTAAAGGTATTTGTTCGCCACTTGGTTGAGTTGCTTGAACTTCGCCTAGATAGGCTCGGCCATGAGGACGAGCTTCTGCCAAAAATACAATCCTGGCTCCGTTCCGGAGAAGCACAGGCCATTGGCAATTGGTACAACCTGCCGCCCAATAATACGCTGCTCTCGCAACGAGATTACCGGCGAGTTTGGGATGGATGGCGCTGGCTACAGGCCTTGGACGATAATGTCGCTAGCGATCTTGCAAAGCTTGATGCACGCAACAAAACGATGCATCTCTGGACGCAATGCGCAAAAATGTGGGCTGCCGGAAAGCATCTATTCGCTGAGGTGCCGCTTATTTTTGATTACGAGAAGTTTGAGATTCTTCCTTGGTCTTCAAAGCCACCTCTGTTCAATATATCAAGAAATAATATTTCACGGCTTATTCAGCGGTGTGTAATCACTGATCCAGTTTGTGTTGATTTCACGTCCTTACATCCGTGCTACGCCAGTAGCGATGGTAAGGTAGCTCAGTCATTACCGGATACATTCCTATGGCAGCAATGGAGACGCGATGGTGAGAGTGTCGATCTCGAACTTTTCCATTCGGATGCAGTTTGGCTTCATGCGCAATCGACTACCATATCTGCGCCAGACCTCTTATTTTCCAAAGACAACACATCAGAGTGCTGCGACCGTGCCGCTCGCGCATTCACTAGTCGGCTGCGTGATATTTTCAGGAGTAACACGCTTTACTGGCTCGTCCCAGATGTTTTAAGCGACTTCGAGCTTGAAGCTATTCGTCGCAATTTTAATGCCCGTTTCTCCAATGCTGAACCACTACCGCGCAGCATAGCAGCCGTCTTCGCACAGGCTGACCCAGCTAAAATTAAGGGAGAGGGTTATGCTGTCGTTGTTGTAGATGTCATCGGCAGCAAGACCTGCGCAATCAAGTTACTGGCCAGATTCGACGAAGACCTGAAAAAACGCCTTCCTATAACTCGCGGATTTTATTGGGAGCGCTGCCCACCAGTCATCATCGCCACCACGGATGAGGGAATAACTGATTCTCAAGACTACGATATTCCCACGGTTGATGCCCGAGAACAGTGGCACGATGCAATTCCGCCTACCAAGAGCGTGTACATCGACTCTGAGTACCTCAAGCGTGACCAACGTATCGGAAGCTTCGCGTTCTGCATCAATCTAACGGAAAGTCCCGTTGCAGGTGGTATCCACCTCCATGCCTTGCAACAACAAGCAGGTGATATCCCGCTTTGGCGCGATCAAATCCCCGAGCTTTCAATCAAGGTGATGAATGAAGGCCTCTACCAACGCTTTCATCTTGTTTCGCGCGGCACAACGGTACAGCCTGTTCGCGGAAAGCCCGTGACCATACCCATTGCTGAAGACTTCACGCTTCCAAGCGGAAAGTCGCATTACTCGTTCCCTCTCTACATTGGCAGCAATGCTGACGATCTTGGCTTTTCCGCACGACTCAATAATCCATCCGTTTTCCCTTTAAAAAAAGATGTCTTGTGCGAATTAAACTTGACCTTTGAATACGGTGCGGACGATCCTTACAAACTCGTTTTTACTCCACGTGACAAGTCCTTTCCGCCCATTCGCGCAACGTGGCAGCGTACGGAAAAAGTCGTCATCACTGATGCCCCTGCACCGGAATATCCAAAGCCGCTGACTTGGGATGATTTGCAGATTTTTCCAAAGTCTGGCGGTAATGGAACCTCCGACCTGCTCGAATGGGTGCAGAACGCAATTACACAATTTGATCGCGATCTGTACATCCGGCCCAAGCTAAGAACAACTGGCGTGATAATTCAGAAATGGCTGACCGACAAAAAAGGCGGGCATTTTACCTTTGCCTCATGCAGCTCTACCAATGAATCTGTGTTCATCCATCAGAGTAGCTTTATTAGCGCATTGAACTATGCCGATTTTGCAGAGGGGGAAGAGATATCATTCGAGCTAAGAGAGCGCCAAGGAAAATATTCTGGCGGGAAAGTGGCTGAGCCGGGATATGAGGAAACTGCATATCTGAAGAAAATTGACAAAGAAGCTGAGAAAAAATTAGTTGCTAGTATTCGCAAGAGGCTTTATTTCCCAATTATTCAGGTGTGGCGTGATGGCCGCTCGGTTAACGATCCAGAATGCCCACAAGATTTTGGCGCTATGATGAAGGCTAATAGTGATTATCTCGTTGCCCTATTGTCCGAAGATGAACTTCCAGAGTCAGTGAGATCTGAAATTCGATTTCTGCTCTCCTATATGCATAAGGATGCGCATGAAGAATGTATTCAATGGATATTAGGGCAGATAAATAGTAGTAGCATTCGTGAAAGACAAGCGGTCGGCTTCGCGCTTGGAGATGTTTCGGAGCAATGGCAGAAAGACATGCTTTACCAACTCGTTTCGAATCCTACACATAATGCCCTTCGTATCCTTTCATACGCTATCTGGCGAGAACAGCATTTCGTCGATAAGTTCAGTCTGACAGACTTTCGGCATATTCTGAAAGCTATGAACACCATGCTTGACAAGATCAAGCAATGCCCACCGCGTAAACACGAGAAAGATGAATGGACTGCTCGCAAATGGATTCGTGCTACAACCGAGCCTCTTGAGCTTTTGCTGGGCCTGCTGCGCGCCCGCGCATCGTCTAATCCTGAAATTAAGATGCTCCTTCAGCCGCATCAGAAAATTACCAAAGAACTTACGAAGCAGGTTGAGCGTGTGACGGAGATTATTTTGCAGTCAAATATTCCTCTCTTTTCCCGAGTGCAACTCAACATTCAGAAGCCGGAAGGCGACCGCACACCCGACTTACTTTATGCGCTGCGTCTTTATCTCAGCGGTGATGATGGCGCGAACGCGATTCACGTATCGAGTGTCTCTGATGGTGATTAAGATGATTTAATTTTCATAGATTATTGAGCTCATTAGAAACGGTAAATTCCAATGCAAATAGGTATAGGTTATTGGGTTGTGTTGAGTCGAAGACTATTTCTGGCTGGATAATTAAATAGCCGTGTAGCTTCCTTGTTTTTTTTGGGATCTGTGACTTCGCATGTCCAGATGTTCAGATCCTTGATTGCTTGCGATGCAATCGCTCAAAGCGATTTTCACCCATTGCCAGTTCTGCTGGTTTTCTTGTTTGGCCAGTTTTTCTAACTGAGTATGCTCCTGCGTATAGCGCTGAAATACGACAGGGCTGACTAGCTCGGTGGTATCTATCGCTCACGGTATGCACCAGCGCTTTCGCATCGTTGGTTGGTAATGAGCCACGCCATGAAGTGCTCGCCTGTGGAGAACGTGGAGGCTAACGGCGAAGGTACAGCGGCGGACAAGGTCGGAAGAGATTCACCGGAGAGAGCGATAGGTGTTTCGTCCGCGGCGGCGTCCGCATCCTGCTAGGTATCTGGCTAGTTTCCCGTTCCCACTATCGCTAGCATATCAGTCATGGCGTTGGGTTTGGCTGGGGCCTTGAATAGAGGGGCCGATGCGATGCCACACTATTTTCTCTGACTAAGCGTCTTGGCTCTCGCAGACGGACGCCGCACCGTCCGCAGGAAGGGTCACCGCTGCCACGGCATCTTCTCCTGCGGCGGGTTGTCCACGAAAATACACCTGCTGTGCGATAGCCAAGGCTTTCCCATTACTTTTTCTCTATCCGCAGGCCAGAGTGCCGATTCGGCCTACCTGACGGAACTCTTGGAGAAGATTCGTAAGCGCCATTAAACCGCCCCACTTGCCCTAACCGTATTGAGCCGCTTTTTTTGAAGCTGGCAGCTCTGCATTCCAGGGCAAGAGAGCTTCCAGCTGTTCGAGGGTAACTGCATCACCGATGTGCGTCAGCACATGATGGATGTAAGCCGACGGCTCCAGTCCGTTGGCCTTGGCCGTTTCGATCAGCGAGTAACAGGTGGCGCTGGCTTTCGCGCCCTGCGAGGTATCGGCGAACAGCCAGGCTTTTCTTCCCAGAGCGAACGGGCGGATGGCATTCTCGGCACCCGCGTTGCTGATTTTCAGGTCGCCACGTTCACAGTAGCCCACCAGGGTGTCCCACTGGTTCAGGGTGTACTCCATGGCTTTACGGGTGAGCGAACCCTTCAGTACTTTGCTGGTGTTTTTATCCAGCCAGGCCTTGAAGGCGTTCAGCAGCGGCAGGCTTTTCTCCTGGCGCACCCGGTAGCGCTCGACGTCACTCAGTTCGTTCGCGGCTTTTTCTAGGGCGTACAGTTTGCGGATGTGACTGAGGGCCACATCGGCTTTTGACGGCGGGCCTTTCTTTCCCTTGGCCGGCGCAGCCCGGGAGGCTTCCACGAACTTGCGCCGGGCATGGTCCCAACAACCGATGCGTGTCAGGCCGTTTTCACGGCAGACCTGCCCATAGCCGGAGTAGCCATCGGCTTGCAGGATGCCCTGGAAGTCATCCAGCAGGCGCACCGGCACCTTGCCACCTCGTGATGGATCATACTCGAACAGAACCGAGGGTTTTCCCGGTGGACCACCCCGGGTCACCCACATCCACTTGTCCGATTGGGCTTTTTTGCCATCCTCCTTGAGCACCTGGATCCGGGTTTCATCGGCCTGCAGGTAGTCACTGCCGTTCTGGGTTTCACGCATCAGGGTCATCAGCGGTTTGAACACGTCGTTCAGGCGGATGATCCAGTGGGCCATGCTGGTGCGGCTCAGGTCATGACCCAGGCGCTTGAACATCTGCTCCTGCCGGTACAGTGGCAGGCCATCGGCGTACTTGGAGGTGATCAGGTAAGCCAGCAGTGACGGTGTGGCAATGCACTTGCCCAGTGGGTGCTTGGACCGGGCGGCCGCAATGACATGCTCTTGGCCGTCTTGTTCGAACACCGCCTTTTCCTGCCAGTACTCCAGGACTTTCAGTTGGGCCGGGATATACTCCAGCTCTTCTTTCACTTTGGTGAAGAAGGTCTTGCTGGCGCCGGCTTTCTCGTCGTCGCTGAGGGTCAGCTCAATACGCTCACGCAAGAGCGTGTCGGAGAAGCCGCGTTGGCGGCGCTTGCGGGAGCGAGGCGGCGCATCGGCTTCTTCCACATCGTCAGGGAGTTCGTCGCGTAGTTCGTCAATCGCCACTTCCAGCTCGGCTTCATCGAACAACACGATCTGGTTGGGCTGTTTTTCACTGCTTGCGGCGAACTGCTGGATCTTCTTGTGACGCAGCAGCTCTTCGAGAATAGCGATATAGTTGTCGCGACGCCGGAGGGCCTCATCATGCTGCTGCAACTGACTCTGCAGAGCCGCTTCTTTCGCGGCCAGTTGTTCCTGCAAATCGTTGATAACCGCCGCCATTTCAGCGGGCGAGAGACCGCTGAAATCGGGTGTTTTGGGCGTGTTATCAGGCGTTGTTTTCATGGCGAAATGATAGCAAAAACAACGCCCTGACACACTTAAAAAGTGCTACCCAACGCTCTCATAATGCAGGGTTTTATGGTCCTGCAGCAGGGTGATGTCGTAGCCGTCCAGCAACCAGTTGATCTGCTCGCCGTTCAACGGCATCAGCTCATCCGACGGGCCCGGCCATTTGAATTTTTCCTCGGCCAGGGACTTGTAGTAAAGCACAAAGCCGTTGTCTTCCCACATCAGACACTTAATCTTGTTGCGCTGCCGGTTGGTGAAAGCGTAAAGCGCGCCGGAGAACGGGCTGTGCCCCAGCTCCTGCTCGACAATCAGCGCCAGCCCATTGGCCTGCTTGCGGAAATCGACAGGCTGTCGATACAGGTAAATCTCCGGCAGGTCCCAGGAGGGGCGAAGGTACCGGTGGCGCATTACAGTTGCCTCAGCACGGCACCGAGCAACTCCACATTGCCAGCGTGCAGGCCGGTGATCGAGACGCCGCCGGGCAATGACACCGTTAATCCTTCTGACGACTCCGGACCAGGCACTGCCGATACCTTGGCAAAGCCGGGCGACGACACGGGTTGCTCCGGAAACGACGCCTCCGGTTCGGTCAGCTTTTTACGCCAATAAACAAAGCGGCAATAGGTTAGTGACTGCTGTTGGCAGTAGGCCATGCCGGACAAACCGGATGCCTGCCAGTCTTCGATACGTTGCTGCCAGAGCCGTCTGCGTTCGATGTGTGTCATGCTGATTCCTCCTGGTGTTTATGAGGAAATCAGTGTGGGCAATTTCAGGGCGTGGCTGTAGGTGCCGATTTACGGGCGCTTACAAAGATTCTGTTGCCTGGGCGGTTAGGTCGACCACGAAAGCGTAGCCAGTATATCGTAGCTGACAAAGGGTACGGCAGCGATGCATTGCGACATTACTGCACATGTTATGGCTTGCGCCCAATCACTTTGCGGCAGCCAAAGCTGAACTTGATCGAGATCTTGTGGCGACAGATCAAATACTATTGGCTACTCTTGGGAGCCTATCTCTCATTTGATCGGCTCTGCGGTGAAGTCCAATCGCTTGCTCTAGGATTACGGTTTGGGGCGCACGATTAATTATGCATAATCACTTAGGAAAAGCGCGACGTCACCCCCTGATTGAGTAGCTCTATACTTTAGATCCTTCGGCAATTGCACAAGTCAGTCGCGTTTCAGCATTTTTCCAAGCCTATTGAGGCGAGTGGTCCTCACGTCGCCTCAATCGCTATATCTACTGGTTTTCCGTCAACAGCAACGGATTGAAGTAACACATTGCTGTTGATGGAGCCTGCCAATTGCAAAGCATACGTCTTACCTGGAGGCAAAAATGTTTGCTCCGGGTAGAGTAGTCCTACTGTGGCACAACCGTAGGTGCTGGCGTAGGCGTTGACTTGATAGAGGTCTGCGGCGGAGAGTGACGAGAGTGGATCCTGATTAGGCAAACGCTTCCACTTGGTATCCAAGATAGTCACCGGGCGCTGGTTTTTATCGAGAAGCGCGATATCAGGACGCATGAGTACTCGGCCTTTGCCGTGCTCGTCACTGGCGAGGTAACGCCTAGGTCGCTGCTCTACAAGCCGAAGCCCTTGGCGGCGAGCGAGCGGCCTTAAACGGTTAGCCGTGTAGCGCTCAAATAGACGGTTCATGTCGAAGAGCAGGCTGAAGGCTTGCTGGCTTCCGGAGCGAGCATCGAGAAACTGCCCATCCAGAAATAGGTGAGCCAGCGCGACCAGTGAGGCGTAGCGAGTCTGCATCCTGTTGAGTTGATCGACTGCGGGTCCTCGCTCTTGGAACGCCAAGGTACCGACGTGACCGAAACGCATGCGCAGCGCATGAAGCTGCTGAGCCAGCAGGGGGCTGGTGCAAAGGGGGATCACTAGCCGCAGAGCGCTGTGCAGCAAGCGGTTAACCGGAATATCAGCGACCAATTCGCTGTACCGACAGGCCAGCCGCTGTGGCTTGAAGAGGTTCTCGCGTTGCTGGCGCACCAGATCAATGCGTCCACGCACCTGATCCAGAGTGTCGTCAATGTCCCGGTAGTCGCGTAGCAGGCCCTGCTGCAACTGGCGTTCTAACAGCCGGGCGAAATGACTTATGAACAGATCCAACAGGGTGGTTTGGCTGGTCGCCAGCCCTGCGCCCAGTGTGTCCACTCCCACCAAGTCGCCGGCGTAAGCGAGCATGGTTAGTAGGGTGTTGCGTTGCTGGGCTTCGGTCTGGTAGGGAGTCAGTTTGGGCAGCACCTCCATCTGGAGTCCGTCCACCTGGACGACACCGCAGAACTGGGTAAACTTAACTCGCCGGTGGCCCCACTGTAAGCAGCCGGGCGGGAGCACGCTCTCAACCGTGGCCAGCGCCTCAGCCTCAAGTGGCGATAGTGAGTACCCCTCGCCGATATCCAGCCAGCCATGTTCAATGGCGGTCAACTGCCTCATGCTTCGCCTTCCAGCGACTCGTAGATTTTTTTGATGGCATCAGCGGTGATCTCATTAGGTGCTTTGACTTGATAGTCGGGCCTCTCAAGCATCAGGTCATCGCTACCCGGGAAGAGTTGGGTTGGGTCAAGAATGGTAGCGGTAATTAGCTGCTGTTCACTGTTAGCGCCTTCATCGGCCAGAACGCGGCGGATCTGGCGCCAGTCGTCGTAGAAATACTCTGCCAACATAGGGATGATGTCGTAGACCATGACCCGGCGCAGAGCGTCGAGATCCTTCACCTCCGTGAAATAAGCGTGCCCGAAGGTTTGGTCGCGGTGCAATAGGTAGCGCAGACGTAGGTTGATGGCTTGTAGCAGGGCGCGCAGGTTAAGTAGCTCGCCCTCGCCATCGGGGATATAGCCGTCTCCTTGGCTGCCAGGAATTCGCATGGGCTCCGGCATCAGCTCCTGAAAGTGGAAGCGTCGGCGCAGCGCGGCATCCATCAAGGCAATGGAGCGGTCAGCGGTGTTCATGGTGGCGTAGATATCAAGGTTCTTGGGCACACCGAAGCGCTCACCGGAATAGGGCAGTACCAGCTCGATTCCCTCAACCAAGTGGCTTTCCTGATCCCACCAAGCACGCTTGTCAGGCTCGATCAGAGTGATTAGTTCGCCAAAAATACGTGAGATGTTGCCGCGATTGATTTCATCGATGAACAACGCATAACGCTGGTCAGGGTCTTGGCTGGCACGCTGACAGAACGTCTTGAATAGCCCGTCGCGAACCTCATAGCTTATACCGCCACCTTCGGTAGTCTGCGGGCGTATCCCCTCCACAAAGTCTTCGTAGCTATAGGATTGGTGGAAGGTGACCGTTAAGTGGCGCTTGATGCGGGCGTCATCACTGGCGGGACCCTCCTGGAGCTGTGCGAGCTTCTCGCGTAGCCCTTCCCCGGCTTCGTCCCATTCGCCGGTCAAGATCCAGCGTCCGCCATTTTGTTTGTCGAATATCAGTGGTGAAATTCGCTTCTCGGCTGCAGTCTGAACCGTTTCCGATTCAAGTACCGTGTGTTGCTGTAATGCGCCCCAGCAGGTCTGACGTAGGTGAGGGTTATTGGCCCGCCCTTGTACCCGGGCCTTAGCTTTGAAGAAACGATGAATTAAAAGCTCATTAACAGTGGCGATACCGCCCAGGTCGGCAAGTGCCAGGGCGATAGCCTCCCACCAGGAGGTGCTCGCCAGTTCTTCCTCCAGCCACTCGCCGGTGGGTGCTCGATTAGCCTGGCTCTCGTAGCGGGGCATTAAATGGGTGTGCAAGTGGTAGGTCTTGCCCGTACCGGGTGGGCCGTAAAAGATTATGTTTACAGGGCGTGCGATCTGAATAGCCTGCTGTTTGGGGGTGTTGGGCCTGGCGGCAGATACCTTTACCTTAGGCAGTTTCTCCCACAGCTTGCCGACCAGCTTGGCCGAAAGCGATTTGATCTCGATACCAGAGCCCTGAGGCGACCATATTTGACCATCGGTTGTGCCTCCTTGAAGGTCAGCCATGCTGATATAGGCATCTACCTTGGGGTCACGCAGGTCAGTCAGGATGATATCCACGCGTCGTATGGTATCGCCGTTGGCGGCGCGATTGGTGTCGTAATGGGTATCCTCGTAGGGGGCCGATGCTATGTTCCCGCGAGCGATCAAACCACGCGGTTCCTGCCCCACTCGCACCAGGTAGAAAGTATCGCCCTCGCGCAGCTGGGTGGAGGCAGTGCGCCACGGTATGGTGACGTTCTCGCCGCTGGCGATTTTCAGGCGGTCGTCCTGAAAGGATTCCCAATGCCAACGCTCGGGGTTCCAGGCCATGAGCCAGGTGCCGGGAGTAGGGCGCCACTGCTCTAGCCAGGGGGTGTCATAGAAGTCCACCTTGGTGACGTGCTCCTGCTCTAGTCGCTGGCGCAGGGCTAGTAGCGCCTGGTCGACCTCGCGCTCTGAGAGTTGGCGGAGTCGGTGCTTCGAGAGGCCTTCGAAGGCCTCTAAAATCTTCTCCTTGTCGAGGCTGATGGATATGTACTCAAAGCTGTCCGGGAAGAGTAGGTAGTTGAGGATATGAGTCAGCTGGCGGTTGCCGTCGCGACGTACGCTAGCCATCCAGTCCGCAAAAGCCCAGGGAGCTTGTGTCTGGCGCTGCTGTTGATCGGCCGGGAGTGACTTGAAAGCGCGCAGCAGGTCGATCAGAAATACCAACTCGCGCCAGCGATGAGTATTGAAGCCGGTGCCTGTGCTGCCCACTCCGCCGAGGCTCTCGTCGTCGAGTCCAGATGCCTGCTCGGGGAAGGGCTCATCACTCAGCTCCCAGATTTCCTTCACCATGCGGCGTTTTGTGTCGGGCTTGATATTGCTCGAGAAAAGCAACAATAGCCAGTTGAGTTCGGCCATCAGCTGGATGGCCTGTGGAGAGGTATCGGCCAGCTGAAGTGACAGCTTGTGTACGAAGCTGTCTCCTCCCTCGATGGGGTTCTGGGTGAAGCTGCGGTTCAGCTCCTCAAGGTTTTCGAGGTTCCAGAGTCTTGTATCGCTGAAGAGGCTGCCATTTTGAAGAAGGCAGTTTTCCTTCCAGCGCTCGGCAGCGGCGAGCAGGTGCGTTGTCTCGTGTTTGTGGCTATAGCGGCTCATGCCAAGACTTCCTCGTCGTTCGCAAATTGGATGGCAAGAACATCAAACGCCTCTAGCACCTGGCGCTGGGTGCGGTATTCGCCAAAATTGGCGATTTCTTTACGCTTGAGGCCGGGGAAGGTAACAGAGGGGTAATCAGGCCCCATGAGATCAGCCGGGTCGAGGATATAGCGCAGCTCATCGCGGGTTAGGCCGTAGAGATGGGCGTAGTAGGCATCGAGCTCGCAGCGCAGTTGATGGCGGCGCTCTGGTTCCCAGCCGAAGGGTATGCCCTCGTAGCCGAGGTCTCGGGCGAAAGGTGCGAGGTCATGGCTGGTATAGGTCAGCTCCAGCACCCGCGGGACGATATAGTCGAGGGCTTCTTCGTTGTAGGCATCCGGTGGTAGTACCGGGAGCTGCTTGATGATGAAGAAGTTCAAGTTAGATCCGCCGATTTTGTGTCTTGTTACAAAATCGAGGACCAATACAGATATATTTGCTTGTAATGTCGCCAGTAGCTTCGGGCTTGTGGTTGAAGGGAACTCGAGAACAGGGAGGCTATTTCCTACTGAGCTTAACGGAAAGACCCCACCTATGAGGGTTCTTTCATCCGTAGAACGACAGATTCCTCTTACACCCAGCATGTAATGAGGGCATCTGGTGGGGAGTAGAGCCTCTACCAGAGCGAAGCGATCATTATTCCCCTCGAAGCGCCCCAGCCATTCGTCCAATTGTTCGTCCGGCATCGGGTGCGCCTCAGCAAGTTCACGGGCTTCGAGGCCGGCCCTGGTCTCCTCTGCTTGGTCGAAGAGGCTGCCAGTAGCGCCCTGTTTGACCACCTGCTTGCCGAGCAGACGCGAGGCGTGGTCGGTCTCATTGCGTACCAGCAGCAGGCCGGTGAGCCAGGTGCGCAGGGCCTTGTCGAGCTTGTCGGCGTCCGCTTTCTTGAGGTTCTTGATCACATCCTGGGGGACATCGGCGGTACGCAGTATCACCTCCCACTCGTTGACCCAGTAGCGGGGCAGGGGGGCGAAGTCCGGGTCGGCCTTTTCTCCCGGCGTGGCGTCGCGAATCTCCTCGCCGCCGTTATCGTAGGTGGCGAAGCGATGGTCGTAGTGGTGAACCATCTTGGCTTCGTAGAGCGGCAGGTAGCGGTTTTCGCTCTGGTGGAAGCGGTTGCCGTCGAGATAACCACCCTGAGCGCGCAGGTCATCTAGCCCAAGGAAGAGGCCGCTGTCGTTCGACATGTCAAAGAGCCGCGAGAAACTTATGCCCCACGGGTTCTGCTCAGGCGCTTCTTGGATAAGCACTGGCGCCTGGCGGTAGAGCTTGCGGGTCAGCTCGGCATCGCGCTTGGAGCGAAACACCGGGCAGGTGCGAGTGTTGGGGTTAATCAGTGCGAAGTCGTCCGGCGTGAGCTGGAAGTGACGGTCCTCGTCGTGCAGGTGCTCGATGCGGGTGGCGAAGAACATCAGGTCGGCGACTTCTACCTGATCGGCAATGGTCAGCAGCGAGAACTTGTAGCTGCGGTGAACACCCTGAAATAGCCCTTCTCGGTTTTCGAAGTCGTAAAGGCTGGCGAGGCGATGACCGGTGCCCAGCGCATCGAAGTAGGCCTTGGTGCTATCGTCGGTAGCAATGCCGGTGGGCACGATGATGCCGGCACGGCTGCCACGCGCGATCAGCCTGAGCGCCAGCTCGGCGAAGAGGGCATAGAGGTTGACGTCACCGGTGCCGGTAAGCGGGAAGCGCCCGCCCTTGCGCACGAACTGGCTGGAGGCCTCGGCGGAGTGGCGGGCCAGCTGGAACTCGGTATGGAGATGGCGCTCTGCGGGACTTTCGCTATCAGCGAGTGCCTGGATCATGCGGCCGCGGGCGGCGGCGTTGCGCGCTTCGGCAATTTCTGAGGCGCGCACGGCGAAGAACTCCTTCTCCTGTAGCTTGATGCGCTCCCAAGGCGGGTTGCCCAACACCACATCAAAGCCTGGGAATTCTCGCTCGAAGACCTCCGGGAACTGCAGTTGCCAATGGAAGAACCGGTTTTGCTCGGCGCGCAGACGAACTTCAGCTGCAATACGCGGGTCGAGCTCATCACGGTTAGCGGCCATTAGCGCCTCGTTAGTGATGATGCGATCTTTAAAGCTGGCATTTTTGGGAATGAAAAAGGCCGCTGTCCAGAGATCCTGAAGTAGACGGGCACGTCGGGCTTCGGGGCTCTCCTGGGCCGCCTCCCAGCGCTGTCGCTTTTCGGCGATCTCCTCCAGAGACTCCTCCGAGAGCTCTTCTACAGCTGCGAGCTGGCGACTGTTGATGCGCAGGTCCACCGCCAGAGTGTCGGCCATGGCCTTGTTGCTCTTACGCAGCCTCTTGAGCAGTTCCTTGTCGTCGCCTTCGATGGCATCGAAGGCTTCTTGAGGGATGCCGTGCTCTAGTACGGCTGGGTCGAACACGCCCACTAGCGCATTTCCCGCTTGGATATGGCTTTCTAAAAATGTCAGTGGTTTGCCGGGTTCGAGCGCTTCCATCCATAGTGCGGTGCGGCACAGCTCGATTGCCATGGGATTGACATCCACCCCGAAAATGCAGTGCTGCACCACATCGCGCAGGGCATGCTGGAACTGTTCGGGTGTGGGCTCGCTTTCTTCTGCGTCCAGCTGGGCAACTTCACGCGCCAGGGTACGGGTAGCTGCCAGCAGGAAGTGGCCTGAGCCACAGGCCGGATCGATAATGCGCATACTCAAAAGAGCATCGCGGGGCTGGTGGTGGTTGTCTTTCAGCCGCTGGGCAATCACCGGTTTTAAGGTGGACTCGATAAGCGATTGCACCAGCACATCCGGTGTGTAGTAAGAACCGGTTAGCTTGCGCAGGTTGCCTGCAGTGGTTTCGCCGTCGTCTAAGCCGACAAAGCGGAATTGCCACGGGCTTTCACTAATGGCAGGCACCAGCTCCAACAGTGCCTCGTAGACAGAGCCTAACTCTTCGGCATCCATGTTGGCGTAGTCGGTCGCTACCAGGGTTTGGGTGGTATCACTGCGGTGCCAAGTTAAGGCGCGAATGGCAGTCAACAGCGCACGGTTGTCTAGCTGGCAAGCATCTAGATGCGGGCACTGTTCGTCACCAAACAGCCCACCTAGCGGCGGTAGCGCTAGCAGGAGTTGGCCATTCGCGAGCCCAGCGAGTGTGTGCTGTAACGTGACCCAGAGGTCATGATGGCGCGCTTCAAAACGATGGGTTTTGCGCGCAGCTTGGCGCAAGGTTTCCAGGCTGTATCCATCGCGATAGCGCTCAATAGCTAGCGAGTCGCTATCGGCAGGGTGGAGCAAATGGCGAGCTTCGGCACGCAGTAGAAACAGCAGTCGATACACAAGGCGCAAAAGTTCTTGATAGTAAGCGTGGGCATTGAGAGTGCCGTCGCTGAATTGCCGGCGCAGGGCGATGTTTTCTGGGTGAGCAAGAAAACCGCTGCCGAGGGCTTTAAGAGCATCGGTAACGCCCAAACGCAGCTTATCAAGCAACCGTTCGCCTTGTTCTTCGGCCTGCTCTCGCCACTTTTCCAGCCAGCAGTGATTAGGTTGTGCGGTATCTGTATCGCCTTGTGAAGCAAACCTACTGGCGTGCAGCAGTAGCCAGAGACGTCGAAAATCCGGCAGTCGCTCTTCCGTAAATAGCGTGGCCAGTTCAATCTCGATATAAGCCGGGCGCGTCATTGAAGGGTTATCACGCAGAATGCGCAGGCGCTGCCCATCACTGACGATGCCCCACAACGCTTCATCTGTCGCGTTCAAGTACTCCTGAACAAGCCCGGTGGGGCTACGTTTTCGCCCCTCATGCCCAAAGCGAGGTAGGGCAGTATCCAAGGGCTTGTCCCCCGGCGCACAAATCACCAGCGGCACAGCGCCCCCGAAGGCGAAGTGGGTGATAGGGAAGTGGCGTTCGCCAATAACGCAGGCGTGTTTGCATTCATGTAAATCAGTAAAGCCAAATACCTGAACGAGCAGATAGTGCATCCAGGATTGAGCAGTCGCGATAGGGTCGGCTAGGTCTTCACGCTGGCGCTGTTTATCGAAACTGGCCCACTGGGCCTGAGCGATACGCCAATAGCGGCCTATCTCGTCACGAAGCGTTAACCCTTTGGGTATCTGATAGTCGCCTGGTTTCTGACCAGGCAGCTGCAGAGCATCCAGCTGATTGAACAGGTCAGCCGGCAGCAAGCCACCTTCCAGCCGAAAGATCGCATCCTGAGTAGCATCCCTGCGCTTCATTTCAAAAGCTCCTGCATGTTGGTCAAACGGATTTGGCTAACAGCCGGTTTATTGCGTTCGTATGTCAAAATGCGACCTCCGGCATCAGCACATAAACACCTAATACATCAATGGGTAGCTGCGGTTTGACCTCGAATGAACCGCGGCCGTGACGTTCGGCGTCACGGACACGACGGTGATCCTTGAGTAACTGCTGACCATGCTCTTGCCCGATGTGATCAAGTGCCTTTTGATGGGTATCTAAGTGCTTTAGTGCATTGCTAACGGCACGCTCACGCACTGCTGGGGGGGTATTCTGTGTGGCCTCAAGGGCAAACCAATCGACAGCCTCTTGGGTGGTGAGAGAACGAGGAGGATGTTGGCCATCCAGAACCACCGTAACAGCTTCTTCCGCTAGCATCTCGCGGCGTGTGCCTTCTCTTACTAGCGTGAGATTGGTGCGCATGCGAAGCAGGGCAATCACGACGCGCTCCTTGACATGAGCGGTGGTAATGGCGCCTGCTCGGCGTGCAGGGCGTTCGATTTCACTATCGCTTGCTTCCAACGCTCGTTCGGCAAGTTCATCAGCTAATACGGTAACCAGTGGGTGACTGCGATGAATGTAGGAAGTGCCCCGGGGTAACGGCATGGCAAAACCAATATCCCTCAGGTTTGTGATGCCGTGGCTTTCCAAGCGCTGGCTAATGGCGCGGGGTAAGGCGTCCCAACTAAGGTGGTAGCGACCATCTGCTTGTTCTGATAGTGGTGCTCGCAGCGCGCTTAGGGATTGCTTGATGAAGCGCTTTACGTCCTGCTGGCTTCCCAACACCTCTTGCATGCGCTGCCATTCCGGTAGCACCTCCTCTGGCCTGATGGCCTGTTGGGCGAAAATGGTACGATTGCGTTTGGCTTTATTCAGTGCGCTTTCCCAGGTGACGTCTACGTGGTTGGCAAGGTCGTCGACGCTGTGCGAGGGTTCATCAAAGCCAAGCCCCATTTGACTCATTCCGCTGTCCGCGCCGCGGGTTAGTAGCACTGTTTGCATAATGGCCTGAGTGATGCGGTTTTCATCTTCTGGCATGGGAACGCTGACCCCAAGCGCCTTGCGAATGGCCTCGGCCTTGCGCAGGATCACGCGGAGTACGGCACCGTCGACAGGGTTGTTATCGCCATAGAGCATCAGTGCTTTCACGGTAGGGGAACGTTGGCCAAAGCGGTCAACACGGCCCTCGCGCTGTTCATGACGGGTGGGGTTCCAAGCTAAGTCATAGTGAATCACCGCATCAAAAGCGTCTTGTAGGTTGATACCTTCAGAAAGACAGTCCGTGGCTACCAGCAATGCAGAGCCTTGGGCTTGAGTAAGCTCCAGTACACGCTCTTCACGCTCGGCTGGGTGTAGCTCCCCTGTTACGCAACCAACGCTGTGCGATGGAAAACGCTTATGCAGCTCTTCTGCCACGTATTGCGCGGTGGCAATGTAGCGGCAGAAAACGACCGGTCGATACCCCTCTTTAAGCATGGGCGTAAGAGTGGTGACGAGCTGTTTCAGCTTTGGATCTTTTTTTGGCCCATGTAAATCAGCCGCGCGCTTTAAAAAGCTTTCCAGCAGCGGGATATCTTCAAGATGAGCATCAGGCTCCAAGTCGTCCTGAGTATCATCGCTACTATCGAGAATTGTTCGGTTCGCTTGGTTATCCAGCTCGCTAATTGTAATACTCTCTTTTTGCGAGTTATGAATACGGTTTTTGAGCGTGCGCACTGCTGCTGCCGGTGAAGATGAAATGCAGCGCAGCAGCGCTAACGCGGCCCACCAGTGCAGGCGCTGGCTAACGTGATCCAGGCTTTCGGCACGATCGACTAGCTCACGGGCGTAATCCACCACGTCCTGGAACAATGCTTGCCATTCACCCTGCATCTGATAAGCCGTTTCGCCGACGCTGCGCTCAGGGAACTGAGTGTTATCACGCCACTCGGCAATATCCTGGCGGCGGCGCTGTACGAGGTGATTGGCTAGCTGCTGCCTCAGTGGGTTGCGAGTATCATCCAACCGTTCTAGTTGGGCAAACTCAGGCTTTAAGAGGCCAAGTAGGCTGCGGAAAGCTTGATCATCCCCACTATGTGGCGTGGCGGTCAGTAGCAGCATGTGGCGGGCTTGATTCTCTGCCAGGCCTTGTAGCAATGCATGACGCTGGTGGCGAGATTGTGCGCTGCTTTGAACGCAAGTGTGGGCTTCATCGACGATGACAAAGTCGGGGCAGCTATTGAGAAATTCATCACGGCGCCGGTCGGACTTGATGTAGTCCAAGCTGACGACAGTAAAGGGGTACTGCTGGAAGAGTGACTCGCTCTGTAAAAGCCCCCGTTCCAGGCGCGCCGCAGAGTGGCGGCTGACTATTTCTGGGCGAAGATGAAATTTTTCGGCCAATTCTTCTTGTCACTGCTCGCAAAGGTGCGGCGGGCAAAGCACAGTGAAGCCTTGTATTTCGCCGCGGTCGATCAGTTCACGCAGAATGAGACCTGCTTCGATCGTTTTACCAATACCGACGTCATCCGCGATGAGCAAGCGTACTATAGGTTGGCGAAGTGCCATCAGCAAAGGCACTAGCTGGTAGGCGCGGGGTTCAAAGGCAAGATTACCGATTGCGCGGAAGGGGCCAGCACCAGCACGTAGTTTGAGAAGTAGTGAGTCGCGCAACAGTAAACCTGCTTGGCGATTACCCTCTCGCGCTTCTTCAGGAGAAGGCGGTGGGAATAATGCCGCTTCGACGTTTTCCAGTGCTGTTAGCAAGCGCACTTTGTCATCATCACCGCTACCAAGTGGGCGTAGGTAAAGGTCGGTGTCGCTGGACTCAGGGAGCACTATCCATTCACGGCCCCGCGCCTTGACAATACTGCCAGGGGTAAAATCTGTTTGTGTGACAGGCGCATTCATGACGTGCTCTCCTTAGTATTCTTATCAGAGGCAGGCATGCTGCCGAAAACATCCGGGTGTTGCGTAAAGATGGCAGGCCAGCGCTGTGTTTCTTTCGGGAAGCGGATTACCAAAAAACCAGCATCTTCGAGATCTTGCGTTTGTTGTTGATCGATCATGCTGCGCTCTGGCGTATCGTGATGAGGGCCATCGACAAAAATTAGTGCACGGCTTTCTCGGTAAGCGAAGTCCGGACGTACTCCATAGGCTTCTAACAGCGGTTGCGCTGAATCCGGCTGGCGTAGCTGATAAGTGTTCAATGCCTCAAGCCAAGCATGCTCAAGGCTGCTACCACTGGCGCGTTTTAGTCGCGCTTTCTGCTCGGCAGCTGGTTTTCCCCCGGCTCCTACGTTGAGGTCGAGGCCAGTTAGCTTGGCAAGCCACTCCAACGCGAGAGAGTCTTTGCGATCAATATTTTCATGGTCAGGCTGGTTGTAGTAGCTCAGGATGCAGCGGTAGCATCCGGCTTCGCAGCTCTCATCCGCATTAACCCATTGTTTCAGTGGTAGTGTGTGCCAGGGTTTGCTTTCATCTTCTTGCTTCCAATGCATCAGCTCCAGGGCAGTGAGAGCGACTTTTCGCCAGGCGGCGACATCGGTAGCTAGTCGCGTTAACACGCCTGCTCCCCCCTCGGCTGCTTCGTAAAACATCAGGGCATTGCGCTCATGCTGACTGGGAAGAGGTTCCGCCATCAACTCACTCTCTTCCAACTGGAAGTTGAGCTCGATACCGCGTTTTAGCGCGTATTGTAGTGTCGCTGCTGTCGTCGATGACATATCTAGGCGCGGGCGAATCACTAGGGCGTTGCGGCGGTCAGCGACATAGGGCGAAATGCGCTGACGTTGGTTGACTGGCATGTCTGCCTCTTCATCATCAGCGGCTTGTTCTTCGTCCTTGAGCCAGTTGCCGTTGATGGGGTCGATCATAAAGCCGTCTATTGCGGTATTTTTGCGCCGTTTCCACCCTAAGTTGATTCGCCAAATATGACATTGCTGGGCGTACTCCATCTCGGCGAGCACGTCATCTTGATGACGCATTTCGCTTCGTACGACTTTAAGCTGCCCATTCTCTTCGGGATATTGCAGTGTCGTGCGTAAATCATACCCCTGACGCATGCGCTCTTCTTCATCACACGTGATACGTGTCACCGGGCGAGTTGCCACATTTTCAATACGAAACAGGTTGTGGACGTGTTTCGCTTCTGCCAGTGGTGTTTGACAGGCAACGCACAAGTCCAAGTTGAGTTGTTCGCTGAAGTGGCCATAACCACAATGTGGGCAAAGGCGGACTTGCTGTTCTGGAAGCCTTGCTTCGTTAATTTGTTGTTGCTTTACAGCACCCAGAATGACGCGTTTGACACGATATTGTTGTCCTTCGTGATAGATCAGACTCAGTGGGCCAAACTCGGCAATCGCTAGAAAACGTGGGCGTGAGAGCACGCGACTTTGTGTCTCCCGGCGGTTCTTGCGTGTGCCAGGAATGAAGGCAGCCAGAGGTAAACGTGGAAAATTATAGCCAGGAAGAAAGCCTTGACCTGCCAGGTAGCGATACGTTTCAAAATCGGACTGTCGTTTGCTGTTGTCTTGTAGCAAGTTGAGCTGGATCGAGCCTTCGTCGAAGCGTCTTTTTGCGACCTCACGTTCTCGCTTGCTGCTACCAGGTTGGGTCATTAACTTAGAGGCTTCTTCAATCTGATTAAGCGTCGACGTGTAAAGCTCGCGCCATCGGTTGAAACAACCATCAAAAGCTCCCATGGCCTTGTTAAGCTGCTGTTCAGCCCAGTCAGCAGCAGCGGTTTCCAGGGGCTTATTATCTGGAAGCCATACGCCCTGAGCAGGGGCTAAATCATTTCCGATTAAGCGCATTAGCTGAGCACCCCGCTGTTGAGCGCCTTTTAGCGCTGCTGTTTTGCTTAGCGGGTTGGCATAGTCGTCTCCCAACGGCATCTCCTCTTTCGTTACATCGATGAGTTCATTGATACCGGCGGGCAGCCTAACACCGGTTTCGGCCAGCCAAGTCGCATAAAGGTGGCTGCTAACCAGCTCTTCATTGGCGAGGTCCAGCATGGGCGGTGTTACTTGGCCATGAACCATACGTCTTGGGTCACGGAAGAAATACTGGTCATGAGGGCTTTGCGCGGCACAGTAAGTCACGACTAGAGCAGGTTGGCCTGAGCGTCCTGCACGACCGCTGCGTTGTGCATAGTTGGCAGGTGTTGGCGGGACGTTGCGGAGGTAAACAGTATTCAGTGAGCTAATGTCGACACCGAGCTCCATCGTAGGTGAGCAGAACATTACGCGTAGATCACCGCTACGGAAATTCCGCTCACGCTCTTCCCGGTCCTCTGGGTCTACTTGGGCTGTGTGTTCGTGTGCCATGAACTGGAACCAGTCATGGTGTTGATGTGCGAGGCTTTGTGCCACCGCTTGGTAAAGCTCTGTGAAGTAGGGGTTTTGGCTGGTGGCTGGTGCTAATGGGTCGCGCTCTGGCTCACCAGACCCGCGACGCCAAATCAGTGCTTCCCCAATCAGCTGATAGCCGGTCAGCTCTTTATCGACATTTTCACCTTCAATCAGGCCATACTCGCACAGCGCTTTCAGTATCGAGTCGATGAAAGGAGGCCAACTTTTATCATCTAGAGGCTCAAATGGCCCGTTACCCCAGCTAGCGGGCTTTTTTAGCTCTTGGGCGAGGCGAGAACGGCTGCCAAGTGAAATTAAATCTAGTTCACGCCCTTTTGGTCGGCTGCCAGTGATAGCGTGGTTGGCTTTTGCCATATCGCGCACGTCACCTGGCTGCCATTTTTCCGTTAGATGTGTGTAGGCGGCGTTTACGAACTTCTCCTGTTCTTCCTGATCAAGATATCGCGTGCGTATACAGAGATTTTTCCGCATGACATCCAGCACTAGTTTTGTCACATGAAAACGTATTTTGGGGTCTGCTTGCGCTAGCATCGGCGGGGCATCATTCCAGAGTTCCTGGAGCTCGCTAAGTTCATCCAGGCCACCGTATTCAATTTGTAGCAGTCCTACCTGCTCTAGGTTGGGTACGGTATAGCGCCAGCCACGGCGCAAATCGTGATAAGCGCGATAACCAAGGACATTACGCATGGCTTCTTCGGCACCGCGTCTGGCATGCGGTGCACGAGCATTTGGATTAGAGAGGAAGTCAGCCCTAATAGCAGGATCTTTACTATCCAAGCCTAATGCATGAAAAACGTGCTGGGCTAGATCCTGATCTGAGAGCACGCTGTCACTGTTGTCGCCTAGCGAGGCCAAAACGCCAGCGCGTACTAGTAGAATCTGCATAAAGTCATTGAAGTGACCGGCCTGAAGCGCAGCATCCTGACGGTTATCGCTGAAACCCAAGAGCTTGCGCGCTTCGTCAGCAAGATCGTTTTCGGCGCCTAGCAAATAGCGTAGTGAAGATAGTGTCAGTGTCGTCGTCGCGGAGCTACGGCCTTCCGCTGATAGAGACCCAAGGCGCGTCCAGTCTCGACCAGCAACGTGAGATTGACCGCATGAAAGGCAAAAGCGAAAGCCGCCTGGTATATAAAAGCCTCGTTCACCACTCTGCCCTTGCGACCCATCAGGCAGAACATGTACTTCTTGTGGACGGAATTTCTTGTAGTGTGGTTTGAGCTTAGGTGGGTCTTTTTTGAAATCTAGCCAGTTTTCGGGGTAATCCTCTTCATTCCAGTGGTTCAGCATTAAGAACCCGTAAGAGGTTTCGCTGTCACCACTAGCGGTTTCCTTGATATCACGAGGTTGGAAACCAAGCGAACCTGTTTCCACGTCAACTTCATGCCAGACTGGGTAATACTCTTGACCGCAACCACGACAAAAATGCACCGTGTAAAAGCGCTTGTGGCGTTCACCAGGGACAAAGCGTTGCCCATGTAAATCCAGGCGCCGCTTTTCTGGTGCTTCAAGCGTGGCATAGAGGTTGCCAGCGCCAGAAATAAATTGGTGTAGGCGAAAAGCAAAGAGGGGTTTGTCGTTAATATCTCTTGCTTGGTAGGCAAGTAGCAGGAAGCGCGCCAAGTAGTCTTGGCAGATTGAGATCTCTATACCTGATTGTTTGCCTAAGAGCTCAGCGGCTTCGCCCAATGATTTGGGTTTGGCTCGAACCAACTCTCCTTCGTCCTTCATAACCCCAAGTGTGAGCTCAACCCAAGCGGCAATGGGATGTTCTCTAAGATACTCAAAGCTAGCATTGGCCGGTGGCGGGTTGTTAAGAGCATTTGCCAATGCTTCAGATGTTGGCATGTTTCCTGGGATTTGGCGTTGCAGGGTTTCTCCAATCACATTGCCTGGCAGAACTGTTTGGCCAAACATCTTGCTCGCTACTTCAGCAACTTTAGAGCGTCGTTCATCTCTAGTACCTTCTGTTGCCATCGTCGCGGACGTGCCAATACAAGTGAGATCCTGATTCATGCGTTCGCGCACGCGGCGAACCAGCATAGCAACATCTGCACCTTGTCTTCCGCGGTAGGTATGCAGCTCATCTAATACTAAAAATTGCAGCCCTTGAGAGTGACGAATCACGGCTTTGTCGCGCTCACTCTGCCGAGTCATCAGCAGTTCAAGCATCATATAGTTGGTGAGGATAATATCGGGCGGATCCTGCATGATCCGTTCGCGCTCCTCCTGGCTTTCCTGGCCTGTGTAGCGTGCGTAGGTCACCGGAGGCTTATCATCAGGGAAGTCAGCTAAAAATTTCTCTAGCTCTTCTCGTTGGCTATTGGCCAACGCATTCATGGGATAAATAACAATCGATCGGACTCGCGGGGTTGCGTCCTGCTCTTTGTCTTTAAGGATCGCATCTATCATTGGAATGAAGTACGCCAATGATTTGCCAGAGCCAGTGCCGGTTGTTAATACGTAGGGCTCTAGCCTTAGGCAGCAATCAACTGCCTGACGCTGATGCTTATACAATGATGCTGGTGTGCCATGGGATTTTTTGCTCTTTCCAAAGCGAAATATGTCGGCTGTAGCTGGATGTAAAACTTTTTGATTAACCAGTGTTTCGACAGTGCCTTCCGTGACATAAGCTGGGTTGATCTGAATAAGTGGTGATGGCCAGTAGTGGCCGCCGTCATACTCGCTATCTAGGAAAGTGATGATGTCTGATGCTTTGGGCTGAATGAACGACCGAGTGAAATCGCGATAATCGTTTACTAGCTGGTTCCTAAACTCGAAAACGTCCATGCACGCCCCTGTCTGCTTAAGTTTGAAAAGGCACTTCGATTAGCCTTATTTAGGAAAGCAGTCTAATGCTATCAAGAGAGGGTGTCAGCCAAGCGTTAATGTGTCACCAAATAACATGAGTGCTAGAGCTTTGGTTTAACGAAAAAGCATAAAAAAACCGCCACACGACAGCGTTGGCGGCATTAAAGTGATGGCATGTGTAGCGCTATCGAGGTTGAGGCTGCAACGCTGGTATCTCAGGCCGCCAAAAAACATTTTGACCAATACGACTGAAGCCCCAGTGGTTTTTGGAGCGAAACGCTCGTATTTGGTTATTGGCCATTGTACTTTGTCCGTCGGCATCACGGATATAACGAGCGAGTGTTATGGCTGCTTTCTGGCCGTAGCGTGCACCCGGTGACGCGCATGTCCACACATGCCGTAGCATGATAGCGAGGTCAGGCGCGTGCTTATCCAAATACGCCAGCCCATAAGCGCAGGCTTCTAAGGTAAAGGCATCGTGGCTACAGGCGGCATTCGGTTTGCCTTTAGAGTCGTAGGTGTAGGTTTTTCCAATATCATGCAATAACCCCGCGACAAAACACGTTTCCTGCATCAGGCGCGCCATAGCGGGCTCGTTAAGACGTAGCATTGCCACGGCATTGTTAGCGACGTTCAACGAATGCTCTAGCAAGCCGCCCGGGTAGGCATGGTGATAATTGACGCTGGCCGGTGCATTCAAAAAAGCTTCAAGACGATCCTTGCGTTCCAGTACCCGCGTCAAAAACGCTCGAAGGCATTCTGATTGAAGCGACTGTACAGTCGTAACTAACTTATCGAATACCTCTGGCACCGGGGAGTACACCCGTGGCAACGATTGCAGGGTAACCATAGAGGTCACTTCATTCCGGGACGCCTTGCGGAACTCATCAAGAATGAATTGGCCTGACAAACACTTCACTCCGGAAGCGGTAACAAAGTCCAGATGGCCGATGCGCTCAGGTACCGTTGTTTTGCTTAAGTTGAGCATCGCGATGTGATCCCCCATGCAATCGCTCAGCCGCAGCTTTAAGAAGGGCGTTTTCGCGTTATCAAACTCCACCACGCGTCCGGTAAGGCGGTAAGTGCCCGTGAAGGTGCGAGACAGGTGAGTTGTGACGTTATCAAGCAGTTTCATGACGCTGCTCCTTCTGGGGCTTGGTAGGCGTGGTGTTGCCTAACAAACGCTCAAAGGCTGAGCCATCCATACGGGTGGCATTGGGGACGTAACGGGAATAGACCTTGAACAGCATCTCGGTTGAACTGTGGCCTAGCATCCGGGCCACCCATTCTGGATTTTCGCCAGAAGCTAAAAAGAGTGTCGCGGCAGTATGGCGTGTTTGATAAGGACGGCGTTTGGTCAGCCCAAGAGACTTGAGTAAGGGGTACCACACGCGCTTTGTCACGTTATTGTGATCAAGCGGCTGTCCCATCTGATTGCAGAACACGTACTTACTCATGTGCCCAGTGGCGGCGTACTGCGTTTTGAGGGCGTCATACACCTGCCCGAACATGGGGATTTCTCGTTGCGATCCATCGGTCTTGGTGTATTCAGTTTCACCATTGATCAATGTTTCGCGTACTAAGATTTCCCGCTTAGCAAAATCAATGTTTTTCCACTTCAATCCATCGACTTCACCAGTACGCAGGCCGGTAAAGAACCGCACGGTGTAATAGTTGCAATAGTCTGGGCGTACATTGTCGATGATGCGTTGCACCTCGTGTAGAGAAAACGGCTCGATATGCGTCTTCTGTAGCTTTAACGGCTTGATGTTTTTGTACGGCGTCTCAAAGTCGAAACGCTCGGCCGCCTCATCGAGCACCATACGCAAAATGGACATATGGCTGTTGATCGTTTTAGGCGATACCAGCCCCGTGGCACCACGGCCCCTGCGCTTGGCTAGTTTGGTGCGGAACGCCAGGATGTCCGCCTTGGTGATATCTCCGATGTGTTTTTTCCCAAACGCTGGTTTAAGGGAGCTATCCAAGATCGAACTCACATTGCGTACGTGAGAGGCACGCCATTGGATTTTGCTCTCGTCGAACCACTGATCAGAAAAATCGTTGAGAGAGTGGTGTCTCCACAGCCGGTTGAGTGTTCTCGATCTGTGCAGGTTGAAGAGTTTGGTTTTTAGCGGGGTTATTTAACCCCAGCCTCTGCAAATTTTTACTGCCAGGGAAAAACTCAGCATAGTCGAGATCATCTAGCAAAATCTTTGCTTCTACCTTTGCCAGTAATTGCTCCACTTTTTTTCTGTTAGTAGGCGTGTCTTTCAGTGCAGTTTGCTCACGTAGCCGCAGGCCTTGGTAGAAAAAATCCAGATAGAGCTTACCCGTCTCTTTTCGTTGGCGAACCTTACCCATGGCTATAGCCTCCATTTGCCATCGGAATCGAAATGTTGCCATGAGCGGCTTTCAGCATTTCTTTTTCAACGGCTTCCCACAAGAACAAAATTTTCCGTCGGCCAAATGGCTTGATGTAGTGGGTGCCCTCGATAAGGACGCTGTCTTTTAGCTGCTGTCGGATAGTACGGCAGTCGTACTTGATGCGCTGGGCAAGCTCTTCGGTCGTGAGATAGGTATAAGATGAATCCATCGAAAACCTCCAGAAGGAGTGGTATTCTGTGTGACTAAAAGACATTCCAAATATCAGAATGCCATCTTGAATGACATTTTAGACAGCAAAATACCATTTGCAAGCATTTTTTGCCATTCAGGATGACAAAAAGCATTTACAGGAGATTTTGATGGTTCGTTGTCATCTCGCGCGCTTGATGGGTGAGCACAAAATGAAGATCGTGGATGTTGCGCGTGCAACAGGTCTTAACCGCAATACTGTTACGCTTCTTTATAAAGAAACCGCTCAGCGAATCGAGCTGGATGCACTGGATAAGCTATGCAAGCTTTTCAGTTGTGAAGTGGGTGATTTGCTAGAAATTCAAAAAAACCATGAGAAAAATGAGAGTTGATTAATACTGCCAGTAGTTGACTGAAGGTCGCAAGAATAAATTACGCACGTAAGCAACTGAGCGAATGTGTCACATATACGTCACAGATGTGTCACAGGAAGTTTGCAGACGAACAGAAACAAAAAAGGCAGACCAGTAAGTAACTGATCTGCCTTTCAAAATATTGGTAGCGGGGACCGGATTTGAACCGATGACCTTCGGGTTATGAGCCCGACGAGCTACCAGACTGCTCCACCCCGCATCAACGTGTGGCGTATTCTACAGAGATTTCTCATGAAGTCAATAAGGGGATTAACACGTTCGGCTTATGGCAGTAGCGAGCATCCTGCTGCAACATGAAAGGAGTGCAGCTATGCTTAGGTAGCTATAACAAAAAGCTTACGTTGGTGCATTGCTCAAGCCAGTAATGCACTAGGGTAATACAAGCGCAACCGCGCTTATTCACAATGGCTTGTGATACAAACTATATGCTTTTAGACCCAAGCCGTTTGTCATTTCAGGGAGGTAGTCAATGGCCAATCAAGCCCCCGTCGCCTGGGTAACTGGTGGAACTGGTGGTATCGGTACGGCAATTTGTCGTTCGTTGGCAGATGCGGGATATTTGGTCGTCGCGGGTTACCACAACCCCGATAAGGCCAAAACCTGGCTAGAAACGCGGCGTGCTGACGGCTATAACAATATCGAATTGTCCGGTGTCGACCTTTCTGACCACAACGCCTGCCTGGAAGGTGCACGCGAAATTCATGACAAGTATGGCCCTATCAGTGTGCTAGTGAACTGTGCGGGGATTACCCGTGATGGCACCCTGAAGAAAATGTCTTACGAGCAGTGGTACGAAGTGCTCGATACTAACCTCAACAGTGTTTTTAACACCTGCCGTAGTGTTATTGAGATGATGCTTGAGAATGGCTATGGCCGGATCATCAATATTTCATCCATCAATGGCCGTAAGGGGCAGTTTGGTCAGGTGAACTACGCGGCAGCGAAAGCCGGCATGCACGGCTTGACCATGTCGCTGGCACAGGAAACGGCGACCAAGGGGATTACGGTTAATACTGTATCGCCTGGTTATATCGCTACCGATATGATCATGAATATTCCAGAAAAAGTGCGTGAAGCCATTCGGGAAACAATCCCAGTGAAGCGCTATGGCAAGCCAGAAGAGATTGGCCGCTTGGTCACTTTCTTAGCCGACAAGGAATCAGGATTTATTACCGGTGCTAACATCGATATCAACGGCGGTCAGTTTATGGGCTAGTGGTTCGCCATCGGCTGATAAACACTAGCTCCTTTACTCAGAGGAGAACGCAAACGGGAGGCGCTCAGCCTCCCGTTGTTATTGATATTTCGTCATTTGTTAAGGCAGGGGAATTCTTGCCAAGCGGCTTAGCAGGTTATCCAGCTCTTCTACTTCTTCAGCCCATAGTGCGGCAGGCATCGGTCCCAGTGCCAAAAGCGCGGCTAGAATATCGGTGACTTCTTCATCACGACTGCGCTCCTGGCTGAAGCCCTCGTTCAAGCGTTCTACCTGGATGGCTAGCCGCAGTGGCTCATCGCTTTGCCGCACGCTACCAACGGCCAGCATAGAGAGATGTACTCTCAATCGGGCGAGAGACTCCGCCAGCTTGGCATAGTCATTATCAGATAACGGCACTGCTACACGATGGCGCTGCTGATTGCGGATGGCGTGTGCCTCTTTAAAGGCCGCCGGAAGGGGGGCGCTGAGTAACTCTTGCGCATCTACCTCGTTGGGAGTTCCCTCACTCAGGTAATTCTGGTCGGCGGTCAAGTGAGCATTCACTAGCGGCATAATGGTGTGCCACTGCTGAACCGTATTGACGACGGCGAGCCGATTTAAGCGTTCGCGACGTGCCCGCACAATGCCGCTCATGCGCCGCTGCATGCCCTCGCTGCGACGATTGCGTGGCAGCGGCTCGAGCTGGTTGGCCTGGTTTAGAAAGTTATCCAATGTGGCGGCTTCGCTGGCCTCAATGGGCTGCCAGCTATCCATTTGATTGATGAGCGCTTGCATCTCATCAAGCTGCTGTTGTTGGCGTGCCGCTTGCTCATTTTTATGCGCATCGCGCTGGGCAAAAAGCTGGTCGCACTCATGCCGAAAGGTTTGCCACAACGTTTGCTCTTCGCCTTTGGGGGCTCGCCCGAGCGCTCGCCACTGCTGTTGTAGCTGCTTGGTGTGGTGAATGCGTTGTGCCAACGGTTGGCTGTCATCACTGCGCAGTGCAGTTACCTGACTGATCAGCTCCCGTTTCTGTGAGGCGATCGTATCGGCACGCTGATCAATTAGCGCCTGTAGCTGATGACGAATAGTACCAAAGCGACGACCAACGGCTTCTGAGCGGTCACGAGGCACTGGGCTGTAGTGACGCCATTGGTGGCGTGCCTTGTCGCGAATTTGCCGCAGTACATCGGGGTCGGCGTTTTCAGCTGGCTGGGCCAGCAAGCTTTCGAGTTGATCGCATAGCGCTTCGCGGGCTTGAAGGTTGAGTTCGCGCTCCTTGCTGAGCTGATCCCGCCAAGGAGCGAGGCGCTCATGAATACGGTCCGAGGCGCTGCGAAAACGAGCAGACTGTTCGCGGTTGGCCGCTGCATCACCTAGTGATTTCCACTCTTTAACCAACTGACGATGGTGACGGTCAAGCGCTTCTTCCGCCATATGCTGATCGTTGGCTAGCGCTTCAATGCTGGCGCAGAGCTGCTCACGCTTTGGTCCGGCGACAAATCCACGCCAATCGCGTAACTCCGCTAGCCGTGCTGCTAAGTGCTTCAAGCGAGTTTTGAGCGGTTGAGCGGCAGCGCTTTCTAGCCCTTCGATACGAGGTTTAAGCTGCTGGTGTAGGCGGCTGGCGCTTTTGAAGGCGCCACGTTCTAGCAAGTGTTCAAAGGAGTCGAGTTCGCCCGCATAGGTCGTGAGTGTGGCTTGATCTTCCGCCGGAGGCGATGGGGCGGTAGTTTCGTCGCTAAGTACCGCATGGGCACGGCCCAGTAGCGCGGGGGGCGTTAACGTGTCGGGCCATTGGCACTCGCTAACCTGTGCCGCCAAGGTGGCGTGGTCACCATTAGCCAGCGCTGTTTCCATATTGGCGCTAACCACGCACCAGCGTTGCCAAGCTTCCAGGCATTGATCGTAGTGTTGAATCGCTACTGTATAACGCTGGCGTATAGCGTCGCTCGGCGGATGCATATCGGAAAGCGTTTGCCAGCGTTGGCCGAGTAGCTGGCGCTGAGCGCGCAGGCTGTCTATGTCCTGTACGGTCATGGCAGACGCGTGACGTAGGCCGTCGAGGGTTTCTTCAATTCCTTCAAGTAACTGTTCGCGCGTGTTTTCGGCTTCGTCGCGGCGCTCTGCGCTCTGTTGGCGAGCCTGCTCTTGAGTCTCATGATCGTGTAATGTTTTGCGGCAATTGAGCAGCGCCTGGTGAAAACGCTGCTCCTGCTCAACGCTTGGCGGTTGAGTGAGTTGTTCCCATTGCCGTTCAAGATGCCGGAAACGGCCGCCGTAAAGCGGCTCCCACGGTGCGCGGGCATGCTGTTCCAGTTGGCTAAGCAGTGTTTCACGCTGCTGTGCTTCAGCTTCTAGCCACTGCGCATCGCTACGTAAGCGGTTAAGGCGTTCCCGCGCTAAACGAACCACTTGGCGGTCACGGCGTGCTTCTTTCAATAAGCGTTTGAGTCCCTCTTCATCCTCAATGCGCTCAGCAGCCTGGTGACGAACCGCGGCCACGCCGTTATGGCAGGCCTGATGTATCAGGTCGTTCTCATCAGTAAGCTTGCTCAATGCCATTAAGCGTAATGTTAGATTGTCGGCCTGTAAGGCCACCGCGTTTAACGCTCGCGGCTCTTCAACAAGCTCAACCAGCGCTTGACGCTGCTGCAGGTCGGTATGGCCTTCACGCCCGCTTAGCCGTTGGCAAACCGCATTGAACCAGGCTTCATTTTGCTGATGATGCGGATAAGCATCGACTAAGCCTGCGCAGTCATCCAACGCCAGCAGCGCAGCAAGGCGTATCTGGCTATCGGGATCTTGAGAGAGCGACTGCAGCGCCTGGCGCTGTTCTGATTGTTCAGGGTCGAGTCGCTGGAGGGCCTGACGACGTACTTCGGGGTCGGGATGCTGCCACCGAGGTGCGAACAGGCGTCTTAACAGTCCGTGCATGGATCATCCTGCTGGTGCGTAGCGTGAAAAAAATCGTTAGTCAGCAATGCGGCGGTTGCAGTCACCGGCGCTGTCGCTTAGCTTGGCCTTACTATCTTGTAATAAGCATGGTGTGGTAAGCGACTATTTTCTAGACCACAATGCATGATAGTACGCTACCTTTATCTTATCTGAACATGACAGGGAGTTCGGCCATGAGCCTTAACGTGGATAGTGCCGCAGTGGCCTTTACCTTCAAAGGCGGCATGCTGCCGATGACCGTCATGGAGCTAAGTAGCGCTGACCCGGAACGAATCCGGCAGCAGTTGGCTGGCAAACTTTCCCAATCGCCTGCTTTCTTTCAGCATACACCGGTTGTGCTCAGCGTGGAAAAGCTAGATGAACCGCACTTAGCCCTTGAGCGTATTTGCGCCGTGTGCCGCGACCATAAGTTGTTGCCGGTAGCAGTGCGCGGTGGCGCTGAGCCTGTGCGTCAGTCGGCCTGGGCGCTGGGGCTGGGTTGGTTCCCGCCGGTTGAAGAGGGGCGCCCGCGGGTACTCGAAAGCGTTAACAGTTCCGCTGAGCAGGAAGTCAGCCGTGAAGAGGCTCCCATAAGCGACGTGGACGCTCCTGCACTTGCCACTCGCTTATACCGTGGCACCGTTCGCTCGGGGCAGCAGGTTAGTGCTTCTGAGGGGGATTTGGTCGTGATTGGTGCGGTAAATGCGGGGGCGGAAGTATTAGCGGCTGGCAGTATTCATGTGTACGGTGCGCTGCGTGGCCGTGCTCTAGCGGGTATCCATGGCAATACCAAAGCGGGTATTTACTGCCGTGAGTTGGAAGCCGAGTTGCTGTCAGTGGCAGGCAATTACAAACGTTCCGAAGATATTGATGCACAGCTTCTGGGCCGTCCCACAGAAGTTCACTTTACAAAAGAACAGCTTGAAATTAAGCCATTAGGCTAATGTATTGGTATGAGGCTGCGTTGGTGTTTCATGACTAGCGACGCCGAAGACGCTATCCGTTACAGTATGGCTTGTTGATGACATTGACGTTCCCGTTATGCGCAGAGCGGCAAATGACTCGCGCTCGCGAAGAACGACTTCAAGAAGGAAGTGACTCTTGGCCAAGATAATTGTAGTGACCTCTGGTAAAGGAGGGGTCGGCAAAACCACCAGTGCGGCGGCAATTTCCACAGGGCTTGCGCTGCGCGGTAAAAAAACCGTCGTCATCGATTTTGATGTAGGTCTGCGTAATCTTGATCTCATCATGGGCTGTGAACGGCGTGTGGTATATGACTTAGTCAACGTGATTCAAGGCGAAGCGGGGCTTAATCAAGCGCTGATTCGTGATAAACGCGTCGAAAATTTGTTTATTTTGCCGGCTTCTCAAACCCGCGATAAAGATGCCCTGACCCAGGAAGGCGTCGCGGAAATTCTCGAGAAGTTGAAAGAAGACTTCGATTACATTCTTTGCGATTCACCCGCCGGTATTGAGCGTGGTGCTCAGTTGGCGATGTATTTTGCCGATGAAGCCATCGTGGTTACCAACCCTGAAGTATCGTCAGTGCGCGATTCTGACCGTATTTTAGGGCTGCTTGCCTCTAAAACCCGGCGTGCGGAGCAGGGCGAAGACCCTATCAAGGAGCACCTGCTGGTTACCCGTTATAACCCGGAACGCGTTACCTCCGGCGACATGCTGACGCTGGACGATATCCGTGAAATTCTGGCGATCAACCTGTTGGGCTTGATTCCTGAGTCAGAAGCCGTACTGCGTGCTTCCAACCAGGGCGTGCCAGTGACTCACGATATCGCGAGTGACGCGGGCCAAGCCTATAGCGACACCGTATCTCGCCTGCTCGGTGAAGACATGCCGCTGCGTTTCCACGAAATGCAACGTAAAAGCCTGCTGAGCCGCATGTTCGGGGGAGGTCGTCGATGAAACTGCTGGAGTTCTTGAAGCGTGAGCGCAGGAAATCCGCCTCGGTAGCCAAAGAACGTTTGCAAATTATTGTGGCGCATCAGCGTAGCCAGCGCGGTCAGCCCGACTATATGCCGCTGCTTGAGCGCGAACTGCTTGAAGTAATTCGCCGTTACGTGCATGTAGATGACGATGCCATTCAGATTTCATTGGATAGCGAAGACAACTGCTCCGTGCTGGAGCTAAACGTTACGCTTCCCAAGAGCGGATCTTGACTTGAGAGCGAGTATTAAGCGCTAGATCAAAGCGCGTAAGACGCGGCGAAAGGGGTGGCGGGTGTGCTACGCTTGGGCTTTTCATTGCCCAGCGGAGTGTTTGTTCATGGCGCCACCCAATGCTGCCCCTGCCAGTTTTCTCTGGCATGATTATGAAACCTTCGGGGCTGACCCGCGTCGCGATCGCCCAGCCCAGTTCGCAGCCCTGCGCACTGATGCCGAATTGAACGAGATCGGCGACCCGATTGAGCTCTACTGCAAACCGGCCGATGACTATTTACCGCAACCCGCCGCCTGTTTAATCACCGGTATCACTCCTCAAAAAGCCCAACGCCATGGCTTGCCTGAAGCAGAGTTCGCGGGCGAAATTCAGCGCCATATGAGCGAGCCAGGCACCTGCGTAGTCGGCTACAACAGCCTGCGCTTTGATGACGAAGTGTCCCGTCACCTGTTTTATCGCAACCTGCTCGACCCTTATTCCCGTGAGTGGCAAAACGGCAATTCCCGCTGGGATTTGATTGATGTGGTTCGCGCTTTTTATGCGTTGCGGCCTACCGGCATCGAGTGGCCACTGCGCGAAGATGGCGCGCCCAGCTTTAAGCTTGAGCACTTAACGGCAGCGAACGGTATTGCCCATGAAGGGGCTCATGACGCAGTGGCCGATGTGCGCGCAACAATCGCCTTGGCGCGTCTTCTCAAAGCACGCAATGCGAAACTGTTTGATTACTTGCTCGGCCTGCGCGGTAAGCGCGCGGTGGCTAAACAGCTCGACTTGCCCAATGCCAAACCGCTGCTACATATTTCCCGTCGTTATCCTGCTAGCCGTGGCTGCAGCGCCTTGGTGATGCCGTTGGCTGAACACCCGACCAACCCCAACGGGGTCATCGTTTACGACTTAAGCGTTGATCCTAGCGATATGCTCAGTATGTCGGTAGAACAGATTCGTGACCGTGTGTTTGTTAGCCAGCAAGATTTGGCAGAAGGCGATGTACGCATTCCGCTGAAAGTGATTCATATCAACCGCTGCCCGGTGGTCTTGCCTGCCAGTGCTTTAAAAGATGTCGATGGGCCGCAAAAGGGTGAGTATGGCTCTATCGTTGAACGTTTAGGCTTGGATGTGACGGCTTGTCGGCAGCATTGGAAAACCCTGCGTGATGCCAGCGGCGTGGCTGAAAAGGTCGCAGAGGTATTTAACGCAGGCTATGAAGATGCGCCACAAGACCCGGATCTAATGCTCTATTCAGGCAGCTTCTTTTCCGCCGCTGACCGCCAGCAGATGGAGCGTGTGCGTGAAATGGAGCCGTGGGACTTGGTGGGGCAGCGTTTTGCATTTCAAGATCCACGCTTGGAAGAAATGCTGTTTCGCTTTCGTGCGCGCAGCTACCCCGACACCTTGGAAGGCGAGGAGCGTGAGCAGTGGGATGCGTATCGCTGGATGCGCATTAATGACCCTGCGCTAGCGGGTTTTACGTTAAAGGCGTTTGCGCGAGAGATCGCTCAGTACAATCAGCAAACGCTCACTGATCGCGAGCGGCAGATTCTGGAAGAACTAGTCATGTTCGTGGAAGCTATGATGCCGGCTCAGGCGTTTGATGCCTGAGCCGCTATCAATAACGAGTCGTTACGATTAAATGTTACGGGGCGGCTTGCTGTTCACGCACGTTGGGCAATGGTGAGCGGGCCTCCCGATAATCGCTGACATCGCTGGGTTCATCGCCTGGATTAAAACGCACCTCTAGCATGTGTTCGCGTAGCGATGGCCAAAGGGCCTTGATGTCATCAAGGCTAACGTTAAGCACTAAATCCGCCAGTTGGTCGCGGCGGTCAAAGCGCACGTCTTCCAGGGCCGTTGCCTGCCAGTAGCGGTTGGCCATTCCTGATAAGCTAGTGTCGCGCTGGCGCAACTGGTCGTGAACTGCTTGGCGGTGAGGCGCTAACGCTTCGTCGCTTAACTGATCGAGACGCTGGCCAGCGTCCTCAAGAAACGCATCCATCCGCTCGGCAATCGTATCGCTGTCGGCATCTGGCGATTGCACCACTAACGCAATGCCTGGTGCTTCTAGAAGGGGCGAATAGCGAGCGTTAACGATGTAGCCGAGTTGCTGTTCAGTACGCAGCTGCTGGTAGAACGGCGTATCCAGCCACTGAGCAATCACGCTGGTCGTTGCTTGCTCTTCAGGGGTTTGGTCACGAGCTTGCAGGTAGCGCAGCACCAACGATTCATCTCGCGAGCTATGAGGGTGTAGCACGGTGTGCTCTTCATTTACCGCCAGTGGGGTTAGGTTGGGTATCTCCTCGCGGGTTAAACGTGGGCGTAGCTCAGCGCGTATCAGCTCTGCTTGTTCCCGAGCCAGCTCGGCATCAAGATTGCCGACTGCCATGGCATCGACATAGAGGTCATCCAGAAAACGTTGGCGAAAATCCTCTAGGTGGTGACGCTCAAAGCGTTCGCTGGCGGCGAGCAGTTCAGCAGTGGACCACTGCGGTGTGAGCAAGGCTTCGCCCAGTGTTCGGCTGGCTTGTCCATACAGCGATGACTGAGGGGCATTGCGCCATTCACGCTGCAGCTGGTAACGCACACGCTCAAAAGCGCCGTCGTCAATCTCTGCATTTTTAAGCTGCTCAATCGCCTGTTCGATCAGGGGCGTTTGCCCATCCCGCCAGCCTGAGAATGAGAGCGTCATGCCACGGGAGTGCGGGTAAGCGCTAAACGATTGGCCTGCCAGCCACGCCGGGTAGAGAGATTCATTCAGGCTATCGTTAAGCCAGCTGGCGAGCAGCCGGGTAAGCACCGCTTCGTGGGCGGAGTAGCTGGCGGTTGGATTTTGCAGGCTGACACGCCACTCGACGCTGGGGGTATTAAAGCGCGCAGCCTGCATGTGCCAGGCGGTAAACGATGGCGTATCGATTAGCAGGCTAGGGTGATCATCCTGTCCTTCCAGCAAGGTTAAATCATTGGCGATAAAGGGGTTGGGGCCGGGCAGTGCTAAGCCGCTTAAGGCTTGACCCGGCTGGTCGGGTGTTTGCTCGCGCCACTCAGTGTTAAACCAGGGGGATACAGTATCGCTCTCTACGTCCGGCGCTGAGTAGAAGCGCAGCATATTATCCGCCGTTAGTGCGTCCAGGTACTCTTGTTGACGCTCGACATCAGGGCCATCCATGCGGTAAGCCGCGTACTGCACATCTTCTACCGGGTAGCGCGATAGGTTCATGGAGAGGCGCGTCGCTTCCTGCTGAGGTGCGCCATGCTGCTGGAAACGGAACCCCTGCTCGTTAAGATCTGCCTGCTCCTCGTAGCGCCACTCGGCGAGACCGTCGTTACGCAGTTGCTCAATGGCCGCCAACAGGGTGGCTTCAATATCGTCCAGGCGCTCGGCGCCCGCCGGGGTCAGGCTGATGGAAACAGTGAACAGTGCCTCGTTTCCGTCGCCCCGGCCAACGCCAGCGGAAAGACCGTCGGCAAGCCCTGCATCGCGCAGTACCGCCAGCAAGCTGCCATCGCCTTCATCGCCGAGTAAGTGGGCGATCAGTTGTGTTGGCTTTGTACGGTAGTCGTCGGTGGGGTCGGGCACTGGGAAGTAGAAGCGTAGCTGGCGTCGGTTTTGCAGCGATTGGCGTTCGATATAGCGGGGCAGGGTATCTGCCTCCACTAATGGCGCTTCTATGGTCGGCACACTCAAGTCGTTGTCGGGAATAGCGGCAAAGCGTTCAACGACCCACTCTTCCAGCTGATCCAGTGGTTGGGGCGCGACAATGGCCAGATTCATGACATTGGCGTCGTAATGCCGGTGATAAAAGTCAATCACTCGCTCGCGCAGAGGTGTTTCGCCCTCAGGTGGGCTGGCTAATGTCTCGCGGCTACCGACGGCAAAGCCGGTGGTGGGATTATCAGGATTGAGTAGCTGATTGAGGACATCGTTTTCACGCCGCGATTCGTCACGGATCCGCGCCATGTACTCCGAGTGAACAATATTGCGCTCGCTTTCCAGGTGGTCCGCATTGAACAGCGGTGAAAGGAAAAACTCGCTGAAGCGGTCAAGCGCGCCCTGCAGTGCCGATGGCTCAATATCAAAGAAGTAGTTGGTGTCCTGCTGCGCGGTAAAGGCGTTATGAGAACCGGCGTTATTGGAGATGTAGCGCTGGTAGCCGTCGGATTCTGGATACGGTTCGGTGCCTAAAAACAGCATATGCTCCAGAAAGTGTGCCAAGCCCTGAAGATCATCAGGGTCTTGCGCGCTGCCCACACGGACGTTCATTGACGCTGCTGCTTTATCTGCCTCGGGGTCGCTGACCAATAGCACATTGAGACCATTTTCAAGCGTCAATACGCGGTAGTCGCGGCTGTCATAAGGACTGGTGATCGGGATGACTGTTTCTTTAACAGCGTCCACTGCGTCCGTGTCAGCAACGGCCTCAGTGTCGGCGGCTAACGCAAGCGGCGCTACCCATAGGCTTATGATGACACCGAGCAGTGCACGCTGAGGCAGGTGATGCCAGTGCTTGAAACAAGGGGATTGCAACATTACAGCTCCTGAGACACAGCCCAGCGCAGCATCGACCCGGTGGGGTGGGCACAAGCCGATGACTGATAGGCGGGATTATTGACATATTTAGATACCGGAAAAGCGCCCAACAGTTCCAAAGGGGCGGGCGCTAGTAGTGAATTAAGCGTTTCAGTATCGGTATCGGGGTTGAGCCAAGTGGATAGCGCATGATTGGGAATGACCACTGGCAGGCGATCCGTTAGTGGTGATAGCAGAATATTAGCGGGCACGGTAATCAAGGCAGTGGAGTCGGTGAACGCCGTTAAGGTAGTGTGATAGCGGCACCACAAAGCGCCTAACAGTAGCGGTGCCCGGGACACCTGAGTCACTAAAAAAGGCTGTTTGCTGCGTGGCTGGGTTTTCCATACATAAAAACCGCTCACCGGAATAACGCAGCGGCGTGCGCTGAAAGCATCGCGAAACATTGCACGTGATTCCAGGGTTTCAGAGCGGGCGCAATGCGGTGCGTGATCCAGCACTTCCAGCCAGGGTGGTGTCAGCCCCCAGAAAACCGACGAGAGCCGATACTGGCCCTGCTCAAGGCGAATCGCCGAAATGGGCCGTCGAGGTGCTAGGTTCGGGGATTCAATCAGCGGATCCTGGAGTCCAAGCGATGGCAATAAACGGGTTAGCGGTAAGTTTTGCACATGCAGTCGTCCCGTCATACCTATCTCCTTAAGCAAAATCGTCGTGGAAGTGGTCTTAGATGTGAGGGACTTCGCGCAATTAAGCACGAATTGTAGTGTTTTAGTGTCGAAAACAGTGTTCGATGTAAGGTATCCTATAGTAACCCTTACTCCCGCTAAAGTGCAGTGAGGCATTCCTCCTCGTTTGCCGTTGACCTTAAGAGATCGCCATGGCCCGTCCTAGACAGCATGCGCCCGATGCCCTCCATTCGCAGGTCATGCACGCTTGTGATGAGTGGTTGGCTGAGCAGCCAGTCCATGGTCTTTCACTGCGTGCTCTGGCCAGGGAAGTTGGCTGCGCCCCCAGCACGCTACTCAAACTATATGGCAGCTTCAATAACTTGTTGCAGCACGTCAATGTGGAAACGCTGGCGCGCTTGCAGCACACCATTACTAGCTTAGTGGATGATGAGCCTGAGCCATGGTTACGTTCGCTAGCCCGTGCCTACTGGCTTTTCGCTGAACAAGACTGCTACCGCTGGCAATTACTTTTCGATTACCCGTTAGCAAAAGAGGGTGAGCTTGATCAGCGCCAGAGCGATTTGATTGAAGCGCTGTTTACGCAGGTGGAAGCATCGCTCAAATCCTATCAGCCTGCGTTGGATGACCTTGAAGCGCGTCGATTGGGGCGCACTCTGTGGGGCAGCGTACACGGACTCGTTCAGCTTGGCCTTAATGAGCGCTTGGGCTACTGGCAGGGGCAGCAGTTAAAAGTGGACGAGTTGCTCGACCAGCTGATGAGCACCATTCTGGCTGGCTTACGCCACCGTGAGGCGGCAACGTGACGGGGTGGGTCAATGTGACTCGCCAGGTGCTGCGCTGGCTGATTTTTATCTCCATGCGCCTTTGCTACCGGCTGCAGGTTCATGGGCGCCACCATATTCCCAAACACGGCGCGGCGCTGGTGGTGTGTAACCACGTAAGCTTTATGGATGCCTTAGTGCTCGGCGGTGCTAGCCCTCGGCCACTGCGCTTTGTTATGGATCAGCCGATTTTTGATTCCCCTTGGCTGAAGTGGTGGTTCCAGCTGGTTGGCGCTATTCCGATTGAGTCTGAGCGCCGCAGCCCCGGCGCGCTTAGGCGCGCTTTGGATGACGTGAGCGCAGCCCTTCGTCAGGGTCAGGTCGTGATGGTATTTCCTGAAGGTCGATTGACCCCCGATGGTGAGATTCACGCTTTTCGCCGTGGCTTGGAGACAATCCTGGCGCGGGACGATGTGCCGGTAATCCCTGCTGGATTGGCGGGTCTATGGGGTTCCTGGACGTCTCACCATGGTGGTAAGGCGCTGAAGAAATACCCCAAGCGGTTTCGTGCGCCGGTCAGCTTGCACTTTGGCCCACCGCTCAATCGCCTGGATGCTGATGATATGGCGCTGCGGCGGTTTCTAGAGGCAAGGGTAAGGGCGTTAAAAGCGGCAGCTGACCAGGATCTTGCCAACCGTCATTAACACTTGCTTGTAACTGGCTAGCGGCGTGGCAGGCGTATTTTTTGCCAGCAGCGTGCCGAGGTGATGAGATTGTCTCGGATCTCTAGAATCTCCATGCGCATATTGTCGATCTGCAGGCACGCCGGGCCTTCCGGAAAAGCTTCAAGGTGTTCAAGGATTAGCCCGTTAAGCGTCTTGGGGCCATCGGTAGGAAGCTGCCAGCCGAGCATCTTATTAATTTCGCGAATATTGGCGGTGCCTTCGATCACATGGCTGCCGTCGTCCTGCTGGTGAATCTCTTCATCTTCAGAGACATCGGTGGTGAATTCACCAACGATCTCTTCCAGAATATCTTCCAGCGTGACCAAGCCCTCAACATCGCCATACTCATCTACCACGATGCCAATACGCCGCTTCTGCTTTTGAAAGTTGAGCAATTGGGTATGGAGAGGTGTCGACTCGGGAATAAAATAGGGCTCGCGGGCTTCCTGAACAATGGATGCCTTGGTGACTTCATCCCGGGATAGAAAGCGTGCCGCATTACGCAAATGCAGCATGCCGATAATATTATTGATGTCGCCTTTATAGACCGGCAGCCGAGTGTGCTGGCTGGTACGAATCTGCGTCAAAATATCTTCCAGCGTGTCATCCAGGTCGATGCCCAGAACTTCATGGCGAGGCACCATAATGTCATTAACCGTAACGTTCTCAAGGTCAAGAATCGACAGCAGCATGGCGCGGTGACGGTAGGGAATCAACGTGCCGGCTTCATGTACCACCGTGCGCAGTTCATCACGCGTTAGGCTGTCACCGCCGTTATCGACGCTTTTAACGCCCACTAGCCGGAGCAGGCCGTTAGACATCACGTTAACCAGCCATACCAGCGGGTAGAGCAGTTTCAGCAGCGGTTCAAGGGCATAGGACGTCGGGTAAGCAATCCGCTCGGGCTTAATCGCGGCGTAGGTCTTCGGCGTCACTTCGGCGAAAATCAGAATCGTGATGGTCAGCAGGGCGGTGGAGATAGCAGGCCCTGATACATCGCCAAAGAAGTGAATGGCAATAATGGTGGCGATCGACGCTGCCAAGTTATTGACGAAGTTATTGCCGATCAGGATAACGCCGATCAGGCGGTCTGGGCGTGTGAGCAGGCGCATGACCCGTTTGGCTCTGCGATCCCCGCTGTTGGCTTGATGACTCAAGCGGTAGCGGTTAATCGACATCATGCCGGTTTCAGAGCTGGAGAAGAAAGCAGAAAGCACTATCAGTAAGGCTAGCAGGCCGAACAGTAACCCCAGGGGGAAGTCGTCGCTCAAGTCGAAAAGTCCTTTGTGGCGTATTAGGCTCGATTTGTAGAAGGTCGCGAGTGGTGTGTCAAGACAACCAAAGGCGTGGTTGCGCCCCGTTTGCGGTTGAGCAGTTATCGATTGAGTAAAACCTCAAGTACAAACTTGCTGCCGAAATAGGCCAGTACGAGTAGGCCGCAGCCGCCCAGTGTCCAGCGTACGGCACGCATGCCGCGCCATCCATAACGATAACGACCAATCAACAGTGTCGTGAAGATTACCCAAGCCAGCAGCGAAAGCACGGTTTTATGCGCCAAGTGTTGGGCAAAAAAGTTATCCAGGAAAATAAGGCCGCTCGCGATGGAGAGCGTTAATAGAATGATGCCCGCCCAGATCAACTCAAAAAGCACGCGCTCCATGGTGGTCAGCGGCGGTAGCGACTGCACTATGCCGCGAATATGATGATGGCGTAGCGCTTGGTTTTGCAGGCCAACCAGCACGGCTTGTGCGGCGGCAATGGCCAATACGGCAAACGCTAGGGCAGAGCTCACTGCATGCAACAAAATGCCTGGCGTTAGTCCCGTATGGCCGCCTTGATTCGGTAGCCAAGTGGCAGCAATGAGCGCAATGCCTGCTAGCGGAAACAGTGCAATGCCTGCATTAAGCACTGGTTTAAACAGGCTGGCGACCAACACAACATTAACCGCCACCGCCATCAGTAGCGTGGCACTGGTGGTAAAGCTGGGCAGTAGCCCAGGGGATTGGCCGACTAATTTGACCACCACAGGAATATGCAACAGCAAGCCCAACACGGCGAGCAGGCGCACCATGCCCTGGCGGGGCGGCACGCGCCGGAAGAGCGCCATGCCCTGCCAAATGGCAGCGGCAACATAAAAAACAAAAGCAATCGTGGCGAAAGGGAGCGCCTGCATGATGCTATCCGTGCGCCTTGCAGCGCGTTGCTGTGAATAAATAAACGTATTAAGTGTGATTACGACGAGAATCTATCCAACTACTATAACTAATCCAAGCGGCGTCGCCCAGCAGGGCAAACGTAGGAAAATAGGTATGGCGCTCAATGCACCCCATGGAGACTCTAAGCGTGAGCGCGTATAATCTTTTTACTAATTAGTCCAGGGCGTGCGCGCCGACGGCAGTGACGGAGGCAGAGGCCCCATGTTTCAGAATCTAAGCGAGCGTCTTTCCCAGACGTTAAAGTCGATTAAAGGTCAGGCTCGCCTGACTGACGACAATATAAAAGACACCCTGCGCGAAGTGCGCCGCGCACTGCTTGAGGCCGATGTAGCACTGCCGGTCATCAAGGAGTTTATCGAGCGCGTTCGCGAGCGGGCGGTAGGGCAGGAAGTGTCCAAAAGCCTGTCGCCTGGCCAGCAGTTCGTCAAAATCGTCCAGCAAGAGCTGGAAGCGATTATGGGCGAAGCCAACGACGGCTTTGTGCTTAAAGGCTCACCCGCCGTTGTATTGATGGCCGGCCTACAGGGGGCGGGTAAAACCACCTCTGTGGCCAAGCTGGCCCGCTACCTGCGCGAGCGGGAGAAGAAGAAAGTCTTGGTGGTGTCTGCCGACGTCTATCGCCCGGCGGCTATCGACCAGCTCGAAACCCTGGCAAAAGAAGTCGAGGTGGATTTCTTCCCCTCACGCTCTGACCAACAGCCGGTAGCGATTGCCGAAGCGGCCATCAAGCACGCCAAAATCCAGTTTCACGATGTCGTGCTGATCGATACCGCCGGCCGTCTGGCGATTGATGAAGCCATGATGGCGGAGATCCAGGCGCTGCATAAAGCAGTCTCGCCTCAGGAAACGCTGTTTGTCGTTGACGCCATGACCGGCCAGGATGCCGCCAATACTGCCAAGGCATTTAGCGAAGCGCTGCCGCTAACTGGGGTGATCCTCACCAAGGCGGACGGTGATGCCCGCGGCGGTGCGGCGCTGTCGGTACGCCACATTACCGGCAAGCCGATCAAGTTTATGGGTGTCGGTGAAAAAGTCGATGCCCTAGAACCCTTCCATCCAGACCGGGTTGCCTCGCGCATTCTGGGGATGGGCGACATGCTGTCGCTGATCGAGGAAGCCGAGCGCACCGTCGATAAGTCCAAAGCCGAGAAGTTGGCCAAAAAGGTCAAGAAGGGTGATGGCTTTGACCTGGAAGATTTTCGCGACCAGCTCCAGCAGCTCAAGAAGATGGGCGGTATGGGTGGCCTGATGGGCAAATTGCCGGGTATGGGGCAGATGGCTGAGATGGCTCAAGGCCCAGGTCCTGAGAAAGAGCTCGGCAAATTAGAAGCGCTGATCAACTCCATGACGCCCAAAGAGCGCCGCAAGCCGGATATTATCAATGGCTCGCGCAAGCGCCGTATTGCCTCGGGTGCCGGTCTGCAAGTGCCTGATCTTAATCGTCTGCTTAAGCAGCATAAGCAGATGCAGAAGATGATGAAGAAAGCGGGCCAGAAGGGCGGCATGCAGAAAATGATGCGCGGCATGTCCGGCATGATGGGCGGCGGTGGCCCAGGCGGGCCCGGAGGTATGGGTGGGCCCGGCGGCATGGGCGGTATGGGTGGCCCAGGCGGATTGCCGCGGCGTTAAAACACTAACAGTAACGTGCTGATGCGCTTGGTGAGGTTGACGGCCTGTGAGTTTTCTGGCTGTCAGGCTTTCCAAGCCGAGCGCATTTGCGTAGAATGCGGCCTCTTCATGCGTGGGTGTTGCCTAAAATACGTTAAAAACGTAGCGGTAACAGTCTCAGTGAAGGCCTTAATGGTACTAAGCATGCCTTATGTGGGCTTAGCGCCAAGAAAACAGCACGAAGAGTGTTCCGATAGCGGTTTGCGCTAACAACATACTCTCGTAACCTCAACCGAAGGATAGTTATCGTATGGTTACCATTCGTTTGGCCCGTGGTGGCGCCAAGAAGCGTCCCTTTTACCACCTGACCGTTACTGACTCTCGTAACGCCCGCGACGGTCGCTTCATCGAGCGTATCGGCTTCTTCAACCCGGTTGCCCGTGGCCAGGAAGAGCGTCTGCGCGTTGACCTAGATCGCGTTGTTCACTGGCAGAGCCAAGGCGCCCAGTTGTCTGGTCGTGTTGCTGAGCTGGTTAAAGAAGCACGCAAACAGGCTTAAGTCTGCATTGTGGGTTCTGTAGTGTGATATTAGATGAATGCTGGGTTAGCTGAGGTCGTCAATGACGCGTTTTGAAATAAGCCAAACTGACGACAAGCATGTGGTGCTAGGCAAGCTGACTAGCCCTTATGGGGTGAAAGGTTGGCTCAAGGTGTACTCCTACACTAGCCCGATGGACAGCATTCTCGAATACCCGGAATGGTGGGTGCGCCAAGGTGAAACCCTTAAGCGCATGAGCATTGTTCAGGGGCGTCGACAGGGCAAGGGAATTGTAGTGCAGCTTGAAGGGGTCGATGACCGTAGTGCGGCGGAAGCATTAGCCCAAACGGACATCCTGATGCCCAAAGAAACACTACCTAAGCTTTCTGACGGCGAATACTATTGGCATGAGCTTGAAGGCATGACGGTCTTCACTCAGGCCGGCGAGCGGTTAGGGCGGGTAAGCTACCTGTTTGAAACCGGCGCCAACGATGTCATGGTGGTTCGCGGCGATTCAGACGCAATCGACAAGCGCGAGCGACTGCTGCCATTTTTGCCAGATGATGTCATTGTTGAAATCAGTTCCCAAGAGGGCCGCATGGTCGTCGATTGGGACCCTGAGTTTTGACCAAACTTATGAACAGTTTGAGTAATGATGCATCTTCCGGCTCAACTGAGTTGGATAGTGGCAACGCTCCGGAAACGGAGAGTGAAGCAGTAGCGCCTGCAATGTGGATTGGCGTGGTGTCGTTGTTTCCCGAAATGTTCGACGCGTTAACGCAACAGGGCGTGGTCGGGCGAGCGGTAGAGAAACAGCGTATCGCACTGGAGTTTTGGAATCCGCGGGATTACGCCACTGACCGCCACCGCAGCGTCGATGACCGCCCCTATGGCGGTGGTCCAGGCATGTTGATGAAAGTCGACACTCTGCGCGCAGCGATCTTTGCAGCCCGGGAACGGGCGCAGCAAGCCACCGGCTTAGTGCCGACGGTGATCTACCTCTCGCCCCAGGGGCGTACACTGGATCAGCAGGGCGTTCAAGCACTGGCTTCCGCCGGGCCGTTAGTGGTCGTGGCAGGACGCTATGAAGGCATTGATGAACGCGTGGTGGAGAGTGACATCGATGAAGAGTGGTCGATTGGCGACTATGTGTTGAGCGGCGGCGAGCTGCCAGCAATGGTGCTAATCGATGCAGCGGCAAGGCTGATTCCCGGCGTGCTGGGCCATCAGGACTCCGCTGTCGAAGACTCGTTTAATGACGGTCTGTTAGACTGCCCGCACTATACCCGTCCAGAAGTCATTGACGGGCGCCAGGTGCCGGATGTGCTGTTAAGCGGTAATCATGCAGCCATCAAGCGCTGGCGGTTAAAGCAGTCGCTAGGCCGTACATGGCAGCGTCGTCCCGATCTGTTGGAAGGGCGGCCGTTAGATGCCGAACAGCGCAAGCTGTTGAACGAGTTTATCGAGGAACACGCTCTGTCCACTAATTAGGCCAGAGCGGCGGTGCAGGGCGAAAAAGCGCACCTGTGTCACCCATAACGACTCCCGCGTAGCTCGTTTCGAGCGCCGGGATCACGGCTTCCGCCACCCATGATTGAGCGGTCAAGCCAACACGTTATTCAGGAGTATGATGATGAGCAGCAAAAGCAAAGTGATCCAGGCGATCGAATCTGAGCAAATGGGCAAGGAAATTCCTGCCTTTGCCCCCGGCGACACCATTGTCGTTCAGGTAAAAGTAAAAGAAGGTACTCGCGAGCGTCTGCAGGCGTTTGAAGGTGTGGTCATCGGTAAGCGTAACCGTGGCCTGAACTCCGCTTTCACCGTGCGTAAAATTTCTCACGGCGTTGGCGTAGAGCGTACTTTCCAGACCTACAGCCCGCTGGTTGACTCCATCGAAGTCAAGCGTCGTGGTGACGTGCGTCAAGCCAAGCTTTACTACCTGCGCGAGCGCAGCGGTCGTTCTGCACGTATCAAGGAAAAGTTGGCTTAAACCGCCACTGTTCCCAAGGCGAGCGCAGTACTTTGATCTGCGTCTCGCCTGGATACCAAGACCCCGTCACCGCTTTGCGGGGCGGGGTTTTGTTTATGTCGCTCAATAAAAGCGACTGGAGGTGACTAACGTATGAGCGTTATTGATGCTTTTTTGGATGCTCTCTGGCTTGAGCAGGGCGCCAGCGATCATACGTTAGCCGCCTATCGGCGTGACTTAACCGCCTGGCAAAGTCACCTGGAGAACCACGGTGAAGCCCTCTTGGCACCGCCGCCCGAACGCCTTAGTGAGTGGTTGGCCAGCCGCCGAGAAGAAGGCTATCAACTGCGCAGCAATGCCCGATTGCTGTCGACGCTGCGCAGCTTCTACCGCTGGGGGCGTCTTAATAACCAGGTGACGAGCGACCCACTCACCGACATCAAGCTGCCGCGAGTCATACCCGGCTTGCCTAATACGTTGGAAGAGGACGAGGTAGAGCGCCTGCTGTTAGCGCCAGATACCGATACGCCGCTGGGCGTCCGTGACCGCGCCATGCTGGAACTGCTTTACGCCTGCGGTTTGCGGGTGTCTGAGTTGGTAGGGCTCACCGGCGATGCGGTCAACCTGCGCCAAAACGTGGTGCGGGTGCGCGGTAAAGGCGATAAGGATCGCCTGGTGCCCATGGGTGAAGAGGCCGCAGATTGGATTGCGCACTACATGGAGACTGCGCGTTTGGCCTTGATGAGCGACCCAACACGCCCCGCGCTGTTTCCAGGCCGGGGCGATAAGGCCATGACTCGGCAAACGTTTTGGCATCGTATTAAGGTGCATGCAATAACGGCAGGGATTACCCGCCCACTGTCACCTCACACGCTTCGCCATGCATTTGCCACCCATTTATTGAATCATGGGGCCAATTTGCGGGTCGTACAGCTGCTGCTAGGTCATAGTGATCTGTCGACGACCCAAATTTATACCCATGTAGCCCAGGCCCGCTTGGAAAGCCTACATGCAGAACATCACCCACGAGGTTAAATTGAAGATGCGTCAACGCCGTTTTGTAACTCTACCTTTACTAACACCTTCCACGATGCTGGCGTGTTTGCTAACCGCCAGCCTGTTACCTTCCGCTGCCCAGGCTGACGACGTGGCAGATCGACTGGTTGAATCACTGAGCGTCAATGGCCAGTCGATGCCCGTGGAAGCGGTCACCGAAACACCGATGGATGGCGTTTACCACGTGCGGTTGGAGAGCGGCGAATCGTTTTACACCAATGCAGACGGCAGCCACTTCCTGGTCGGCGACCTATATGAAAATGCGCCCGATGGGTTGATCAATTTGACCGAGCAGGAACAGAACCAAGAGCGTGCCGATGCACTGGCCGCAGTGCCTGAAAGTGAGCGAGTGATCTTCCGCGGAGCTGATGAGCCGAAGGCAACTGTCACGGTGTTTACCGACCCCACATGCCCTTACTGTGCCCGCTTACACGAAACGATTCCCGACCTAAATGAGCGCGGTATCGCCGTTCATTATCTGGCGTTTCCTCGTGCGGGCATGGGGAGCCAAGCCGCCAACACGCTGAAGCAGGTGTGGTGCTCAGATAATCGCAGCGAAGCGATGACTCAAGCCAAAGAAGGCGAGGCTATTGCCAGCGCGGCAGACTGCGACAATCCGGTAGCTGGCCAATATGAGCTGGGTAAAGCCCTGGGCGTGCAGGGGACACCGGCGATTATTTTGCCCGATGGGCAGTTGGTCCCTGGATTTGTGCCACCCGAGCGGCTCACCGCCATGTTAGGCTTGGATGACGATGAGTAGTGCCGCAACGATTAGACGGCATACAACGCTGAGATACTGTCTTAACGCGCGTGGTTAAGAGCTTATAAAACCGCTTTTAAGACTAAATTTAAGACCAGCACCACCAGGTGCACGACACGAAAGGGGAAGTATTTTGAAACCGGTAAGAGTAGGTATTTGTGGTTTAGGCACTGTCGGTGGCGGCACCTTTAACGTATTGACCCGCAACGCTGACGATATTGCGCGTCGTGCTGGCCGTCCTATTGTGATTGAGCAGGTTGCTCACCGCAGTATTCATCCTGACTGCGATATTACCGGCATCAATGCCACCTCTGATGTGTTTGAAGTTGCCACCAACCCCAATGTCGATGTTCTGGTGGAGCTGATTGGCGGTTACGATATCGCTCGCGAACTGGTGCTGACGGCGATCGCCAACGGCAAGCACGTGGTCACCGCCAACAAAGCGCTGATTGCCGTGCACGGTAACGAAATCTTCAAGGCTGCCCACGAAAAGGGCGTTATCGTGGCGTTTGAAGCCGCGGTCGCGGGTGGTATTCCGGTGATTAAGTCGTTGCGCGAAGGCTTGGGTGCCAACCGTATCGAATGGGTAGCGGGCATTATCAACGGCACCGGCAACTATATTCTTACCCATATGCGCGACGAAGGCCGTGCCTTTGAAGACGTGCTTGCGGAAGCCCAGGCGTTGGGCTACGCCGAATCCGATCCCACTTTTGATGTGGAAGGTATCGACGCCGCGCACAAGCTGACGATTTTGGCCTCGATTGCTTACGGCGTGCCGCTGCAGTTTGAGAAAGCCTTTACCGAAGGTATTTCGCGGATTACCGCGGAAGATGTCGAGCAGGCCGATAACCTTGGCTATGTGATCAAGCATCTGGGGATCTCCAAACGCACCGACCAAGGCCTGGAGCTGCGCGTGCACCCCACGCTGATTCCTAAAGAGCGCCTACTGGCCAATGTGCATGGTGTGAAAAACGCCATTGCGATCATGGGCGACGCAGTTGGCCCGACGCTCTATTACGGTGCTGGTGCGGGCGCAGAGCCGACTGCTTCAGCGGTCGTGGCCGATCTGCTCGACGTAGCGCGGGATATCTCTACCGATCACCACTACCGCGTGCCTTACCTGGCGTTCAGCGGCATTGACGAAGATGTAAGCCAGCTACCCATCATGCCGATGGAAGACATTACCACCGCCTATTACCTGCGCCTGCTGGCGGTAGATCGCCCCGGTGTGCTGGCGCGAGTGGCAACGATTCTGGCCGAGCAGGGCATCTCTATCGAAGCGCTGATTCAGAAAGAAGCGACCGAGGGTGAATTAGTGCCGATCATTCTGCTGACCCACCGCACCAAAGAGAAGCAGATGAACGAAGCGATTCGTGAAATTGAGTCGATGGCCGATATCGCCGGGCCGCTAACACGCATTCGCGTGGAAAGCCTGGACGAAGGGGAGTAGCCCAGATGCGCTATATCAGCACGCGTGGGCAGGCGCCCGCGCTCTCTTTTGAAGAAGTAGTGCTTACCGGCATGGCCAGCGACGGCGGCCTATATGTGCCGGAAACACTGCCTGAATTCTCCCGCGAAGAGCTCGTCGAGATGGCCGGGCTCTCCTATGCGGAGATCGCCTTCCGGGTGATGAAGCCATTTGTGAACGGTGAAATCGACGATGCCACGTTCCACAGCATTGTGACCGAAGCCTACGCGACGTTTAATCACGATGCGGTCGTGCCGCTTAAGCAGCTAGATGCCAACCACTTCCTGCTTGAGCAGTTTCATGGCCCGACGCTGGCGTTCAAAGATGTGGCGCTACAGTTGCTGGGTCGCTTGCTGGATCACTTCCTGAAAAAGCGCGGCGAGCGCGCAGTGATCATGGGCGCGACCTCAGGCGATACCGGCTCCGCGGCGATTGAGGGCTGCCGCCACTGCGACAACCTGGATATCTTTATTCTGCACCCGCACAACCGGGTCTCAGAAGTTCAGCGTCGTCAAATGACCTCGGTACTGGCCAATAACGTCTTCAATATTGCCATCGAAGGGAATTTCGACGACGCCCAGGCAATGGTCAAGGCAAGCTTTGCCGATCAAACGTTCCTAAACGGCACGCGCCTGGTGGCGGTCAACTCGATCAACTGGGCGCGCATTATGGCCCAGATCGTTTACTACATCGCTTCAGGCGTCGCGCTAGGCGCGCCGCATCGTGAAGTGAGCTTCTGCGTACCGTCCGCCAACTTTGGCAATGTGTTTGCGGGCTATATGGCCTACAAAATGGGCCTGCCGGTGAAGCAGTTCATCATCGCCACCAACGCCAACGATATTCTGCACCGCACCCTGACCGCCAACGACTTCTCCAAAAAAGAGCTGGCGGCGACGCTGGCGCCTTCCATGGATATCGTGGTGTCGTCTAACTTCGAGCGGCTGCTGTTTGATGCTTACGACCGCGACGGTATGGCCGTGGCAGCCCTGCTTGAGCGCTTCCAGCAGGAGCCCTCTGCTCTGGCCGATGCGCCGCTGGCCAAGCTGCGCGAGAAGTTCTCAAGCTATAGCGTGGACGATGCAACGATTCTGGAAGTGATTCGTGACGCTCATAAGCGCACCGGTGAGATGCTCGATCCGCATACGGCGACCGGTTATATTGCCGCTGAGCGCGCCCGGGCTGATCAGTCAACGCCGGTGATTACCCTGGCGACTGCGCATCCGGCCAAGTTTGCCGAAGCCGTGGTGAAAGCGGGCTTCCTGGGCGTGCCACTGCCGCCGCATATGGAAGACCTCATTGAGCGCGAGGAGCGCTATACCGTTCTACCCGCCGAGCTTGCCGCCGTGCAGCAGTTTGTTGTGGAAAACCGGCGTTGAGGTGTTAATGACCTCAACCGTCGATTTACCCCATAGCACCACCCGGCCTCGCTTAGAGCCTCGTCCTGTGGACGAGGCGCTTTATGCCCGTGCACAAGCGGAAGGGTTAAGCGAACTGCAGGCGCGATTGCTAGCCTCGCGCTTACCCGGCTACAGCGGCGAGCTGCTGCCGCTAATCTCGCCCAGCCTGCGCTATCTGGCCCACCCGGAGAAGCTTACCGACGGTCGTCGCGCCGCCGAACGTATCGCTCAGGCGGTGGCAGAGGGCGAGGCGATCGGTATTCTCACCGATTACGATGTGGACGGTATTACCTCCCATGTGGTGATCCGGCGCACGCTGGTGGAGCTGTTTGGGGTGCCAGAAGGCAAGCTGCACAGTCTAATCGGCCATCGTATTCACGACGGCTACGGGATTAGCCTACCGCTGGTAGAGCGCACCCTTGCGCAAAAGCCGTTTCCAACGCTGGTGATTACCGCCGACTGTGGCAGCTCCGATGAGCCACGGATCGCGCGCCTAAAAGCGGCGGGTATCGATGTGGTGGTCAGCGACCACCATGCGCTGCCTATCGAGGGGCCACCATCTTCTGCTTATGCCTGCGTAAATCCGACCCGCTCGGACTGTGACTACCCTGACAAAACCATCGCCGGCTGTATGGTGGCATGGCTGTTGATGTCACTGGCGCGCGGTGTGCTGATTGAGTGGGGAGCGCTGTCAGAGTCGACGCCCAAGCTGTCGCCCTGGCTCTCCTACGTAGCATTGGGCACTGTGGCTGACTGTGTGTCATTGGGTGGCAGCCCCGCCAACCGCGCGGTGGTTAATCAAGGGTTAAAGCTGATCAATCGGATGGATGCGGCGTGCTGGCGTGCCATGGCCACTCGACTAGGTGCCGACAGCGTGCCGTTTAACGCCGAGACGTTAGCGTTTCAGATGGGGCCGCGCATCAATGCCCGCTCGCGGCTGGATGACCCCTACGCGGCGCTGCACTTTATGCTGGCCGAGAATGATGGGGTCGCCAATCGTCAGCTCGACGTGCTGGATCAGGATAATCAGTCCCGTAAAGCGATTGAGGCCGATATGGCCGCCGAGGCGCGCACTCTGGCGGTAAGTGCGTTAACCGCCGATGAGCCCGCCGTGGTGGTGCTGCTGGAAGATGGCCACCCTGGCGTACAAGGCATCGTCGCCTCGCGGTTGGTGCAGGCCTACGGGCGCCCGGCGCTGGTGCTAACACAAGCTTCGGCACCGGGCATGCTAACCGGCTCCGGCCGCTCGATTGACGGGCTGCACCTGCGCGATGCCCTACAGCGTACCTTTGAGCTTGCGCCCCAGGCGTTACCGCGCTTTGGCGGCCATGGTGGCGCGGCAGGCGTGGGCGTGCCACGGGATCAGCTTGGCGCCTTTAAAGCGGCTTTCCTGCAGGCAGTGGGCGAGCAGCTGGAGGGGCGAACGCTCTATCCGCGCCTTTGGACGGATGGCGAACTTTCTACGGCGCAGCTTTCGCTGACCACCCTGCAAGAGATCGAAACGCTCGGCCCCTACGGACGGGAATTTGACCCGCCGCTGTTTGAAGGCCGCTTTATTGTCGAGGCGCTGCGCCCGGTGGGTGCCGACGGCGCGCACCTGATGCTGGAGCTTTCCACTGGCCCGGTGACCTGCAAAGCGATCTGGTTTCGCGCCTTAACGCCGGGAGAACTGCCTGGGTTTAACGTGGGAGATACGCTGCACTGTGCTTACAAACTTAATCGCAACCGCTGGCGTGGCCGCGAGACGCTGCAGTTGATGGTCGAGCACGCCAGCCCAATTTAAGCGGTACATCGCATCATCTACTAACCATTTAAGTAAGGACGCCCCATGCGCGTGGAAGATTTACCAACGGATCAGCATCGTCCCTATGAAGATGTCATGGCGATGCTGCTGGGGACGTTCTTCGTCGCGCTGGGGGTTACCTTTTACACCCATGCGGTACTGCTAACCGGCAGTACCGCAGGCTTGGCGCTGCTGTTGAACTACATGACCAGCAGCGTGACCGGTTGGGGTTTTGGGGTGTACTTTTTTGCCATTAACCTACCGTTTTACTACTTGGCGGTGAAGCGCATGGGCTGGAGTTTTACCCTGCGCACCTTTGCCGCCATCGGTTTGGTATCGCTGTTTTCAGAGCTAACCCAAGGTTGGGTACAGTTTGCCAGCGTGCCCTCGATCTACGCCGCCTTAATGGGCGGCGCGCTAATGGGCATTGGTATGCTGATGCTGTTTCGCCACCGTACCAGCCTTGGAGGTATCAATATCCTCGCGCTCTACTTGCAGGATAAACACGGCCTGCGCGCAGGCTACGTTCAACTCGCCATCGATGGCGTTATCTTGCTGATAGCCCTGAGCCAACTGCCGTTGGATCGCGTGGGTTATTCGGTACTAGGGGCGCTGACGCTCAACCTGATTATCGCCCTGAACCATAAGCCAGGGCGCTATATTGGGGTGAGTTAAAGACTTTTAGTTAAGCCAGAACCACCACGCTATTAACGCGATGATCCCCAGGCCTGCCAAGTTGATCAATATACTCATGAGGCGTCCTCCTGGCTAGCTTTCCACAGCCGCAAGCGGTTGGCGTTACTCACCACGGTGATGGAAGAGAGCGACATGGCAGCGCCCGCTATCATCGGTGAGAGCAGCATGCCGGTGATCGGGTAAAGCACCCCCGCCGCGATAGGAATACACAGCAGGTTGTAGCCAAAGGCGCCCACCAGGTTCTGTTTGATATTGCGCAGCGTGGCGCGACTGATCTCTATCGCAGACGCCACGCCGTGCAGCGAACCACGCATTAGCGTGATACCCGCGCTCTCAATCGCCACATCGGTGCCTTGGCCAATCGCAAAGCCCACATTCGCTCGGGCCAGCGCTGGGGCATCATTGATGCCATCGCCCACCATGCCAACGATTTCCCCTGCCTTTTGACGGCGCTCAATCTCGGCGTACTTATCTTCAGGCAACAAGCCCGCGCGAAACTCATCAATGCCCACCTCCCGGGCAATGGCTTTGGCGGTGTGCTCGTTATCCCCGGTTAACATAACGATGGTTAAGCCATCTTTTTGCAGGCGCTTGATCGCGGCCACCGTGTCATGGCGAAGCGGGTCGCTGATGCCAAACAGGGCGGCCAGTTTTCCATCCACCGCTAGATAAACCAGTGTGCGGGCCCGCTCCTCCAGAGCGCGAGCCTGCTCTTCACCCGCGTTGAGATCCACACCGGCCTCGCTTAACAGGCGCGCATTGCCCAGCAGCAGCGCTTTGCCATCAGCGGTTTGGGCTTTTACCCCGCCACCGGTCACGCTGTCGAAACCATTAACCTCGGCAGGAGGTGCGTTGTGTTCATCTGCGTAGTTCATTAACGCCGCTGCCAGGGGGTGTTCGGAGCCGCGCTCAAGCGCGTTCACCAGCGCCAGCACGGTGGGTTGCTCCACGCCAAACATCTGTGCATCAGTAACGCTGGGCTTGCCCTGGGTGAGCGTGCCGGTTTTATCGACGACTAGCGTGGTCAGCTTGCTCGCGGTTTGCAGCGCCTCGCCGCTGCGCACCAGCACCCCGTGCTCCGCCGCTTTACCGACGCCGATCATGGTTGAGATTGGCGTGGCCAGGCCCAGCGCGCAGGGGCAGGCAATGATCAGCACGGTGGTCGCCGTCACCAGCATATGGATCACTTGGGGAGCGGGCCCTAGGTTGAACCACACCAGGGCAGTCAATACGGCAATGATCATTACCGCAGGCACAAAAACGCTGGAGACCTGATCGGCTAGCTCGCCAATCGGAGGGCGCGAGTTTTGAGCGCTCGCCACCTGCTCGGTAATCTGGCCCAGCCGGGTGTCGGCGCCAACGCGCGTTGCTTGATAAACCAGCCCGCCACGGCCATTCACCGTACCAGCGCTGACTTCATCCCCCTCACGCTTCGCTACGGGTAGGGGTTCGCCGGTAAGCATCGACTCGTCGATATGGCTTTCGCCTTCGGTTACCCGGCCATCCACAGGCAGGCGTTCGCCGGGCCGCACTCGAACGTGGTCGCCCGTTTGCACGGCATCGATCTCAATCTCCTGCTCGTGACCGTCGCGAATAACCCGCGCTGTTCGGCTCTGTAGGTCAAGCAGGCGCTTTAAAGCATTGCTAGTGCGCCCTCGGGCGCGCAGTTCCATGGCATTGCCGAGCAGAATCAGCCCGATCACCATGGCGGAAGCTTCAAAATAGATGCCTTGAGCGACTTCCGGTAACCATGGTGCGAACAGCACCACCGTCATGGAGTAGAGCCAGGCAGTGCCGGTGCCCATGGCAACCAATGTATCCATATTGGCTTGGCGATGCTTAAACTGCTTCCAGGCGTTGACAAAAAAGTGCCGCCCTGGGAAGGCCATAATGCCCAGGGTTAATAGGCCAATCACCAACCAGTAGAGACGTCCTAGCCCCATAGGATGAGGGTGGAAAAACAGCATGCTAACCATGAGGGGGATCGCCAGTGCCAGCGAGATAGCACTGCCGCGCAGTCGTTTTTGGTAGGTCTTGGCATCCTGCTCTGCCCGGGTGCGCTCGGCTTCCCGCATATCCACAATTGGCTCGGCACCGTAGCCCGCTGACTCAACGGCGGCGATCAACGCTTGGGTCTCGGTACTGCCAAACACTTGGGCGGAGTGGGTGCCAAAATTGACGCTGGCAGTGTCCACACCCTCGGTACGTTCAAGCGCTTTTTGAACGCTTTTGACACAGCTGGCGCAGGTCATCCCGCTAATCGCCAAGCGCTGCTTTTTGCCCTGGCCATGTCCTTGAGAATGGGAAGGATGACTTGCAGCCTTTTCAGCTTCAGCGGGTGGCGCGTTATCTGGCTGCTTATCAGCAGCGTTTGGGACTGTTGGCGGATAGCCCGCCTCGGTCAAGCATTGATCAAGCTCGGCGTCGGTTAACGTCGAAACCACCTCAAGGCGTTTTTCGTTAGGCGTGCCGATCACATCAGCGTCAGGGTCGATAGTTTGAATCGCCTCGCGCATACGCTTAACGCAGCCCTGGCAGCTCATGCCGGGGATGGTTCGTGTGGTGGCGTCATTGGCAGTGCTTACGCCTGAGGCGGCTTCGGTAGAGGAGTCACTCATGGGGCCTCCTTGGTAGACGTGGAGTCAGGAAAACTCTCAATCAGGCGGCACACGCTGTGGCCGTCGGGAGACCCGTCGGGCATTTTCTGCCAGCTCTCCATGGCCTGTTCCATCCGTTCGGCTAGCGCTTCCAGCTCGGCAATGCGTGCGCGGATTTGTGGTAGTCGGCTGGCAAGTAAGTCGCGTACCAATGGGCAGGGGGAGTCACCTTGGTCGGCGTGGGTCAGGATGTCGCGAATCTCCGCCACGCTAAATCCTAGCTTGCGCGCCCGTTGAATAAAGCGCAGCCGCTCTAAGTCGGCATCGGAAAATAGCTGATAACCGTTATCGGGGTGCCGCTGGGGGGCAAGCAGCTGTTCACGAGCGTAATGGCGTACGGTCTCCGCGGTAACGCCGCCTCGTTTGGCAAGCTCATTAACTTTCATGACCTGTTCTCCCAGCTTGTTAACTAGTGACTATCCAAGTGTAGAACCTATGGGTAACCCATAGGTCAAGGGTGTCTTTGGCTATCAGTCAAAATGACTAAAACACTGATTTAAAACGGCCGTGCGACTAATGTATAAGGCAAAAATTAAATAAAACGAACGTTTGCCCTTGAACCTTTGGCTCAGGTGCGAGAAAACAGTCATGTAAAAAATAAAGAGAGTGGATCGTCGGTATCCACTGGATCATCGGGAAGAGAGGCCCACTATGAATAATAAATTTAATAAGCTCACCCTGGCCGCTGCTATTACGGCCGCCTTCGCCAGCCAAGCCCACGCGGGCGGGTACCAAATTAATGAGCAGAGCGTTAGTGGGCAGGGCTATGGCCATGCAGGCCGAAGCTCGAATGTGCATGATGCCACCATCGTATACGGCAACCCGGCGGGTATGTCGTTTTTAGACCGAGCGCAGATTACCGTTGGTGGTACTTATTTGAACGTTAATAGTGATATTAGTAATGTCAGCTCTTCCCGCTCAGGGGCTCTTGTTGATACAGATGCAGGGGGAAATGTTACTGGCGTCATACCTTTCAGCGGCTCAGTTTCTGGTTCTAATGACGGTGATATGGTTCCAGGTACGCTTATTCCTTTTGCATTCTATGCGCACCCAGTGAATGAACAGCTAGCATTTGGCTTCGGTGTGTATGCGCCGTTCGGTTCAAAAACAGATTACGAAGACAGCTTCCAAGGCCGTAATCAAGGAAATTACACCGAAGTGAAGGTAATGACGGCTCAGCCAACCATTTCTTATCGCTTTACCGAGCAGTGGTCGGTTGGCGCAGGTGTTACTTATAATCGCGTAGAAGGTGAGCTTCATCGACAGGTTCCAGTTTCAGTGCCCGGCAATCCTTTAATGAGTCCTATGGTAACTGAAGTAGATTCAAGGGTTGAGGGTGATGACGAAGCATGGGGATATAACCTGGGTGTTATTTACCAGCCAGTGCCTGAAACAACGTTGGGTTTAACTTACCGCTCAAAAGTGGATTTCAATCTGGAAGGCAGTTTTTCAGCAAGCTCGCCCGTGTTAGACCAGTTGGGAATTGGAACGGTAACAGATACCGCTGCGCTGGATTTAACCACACCTGAAACGATTAATTTCTCTTTAACCCAGCAGATGAGTGAAAATCTTAAGCTCATGTTCGGGGCATCGTGGGCGCGTTGGAGCCGTTTCGACCAAATTTTAGTGACAGGCACTGAACGCGGTGAAATAACTAATGAGCAGCAGAATTATGAAAATGCTTGGGCGTTTTCAACCGGCGGTGAGTATCAGTTGACTCCGCAGTTAGCATTGCGCGCAGGGGTGGCTTTAGATTTTACCCCTACCCAAGATTCTACTCGTAGCGTGCGTATACCTTCCGATGATCGTCGTATTTTCTCTATCGGTGCAGGTTGGAGCCCAACGCCTGATCTGACGCTCGACTTTGCTTACTCTTACCTAACCGAGCGCAGCACCCAAGTAGATCAAACCAAAACCGATAGTTTTAAAGTGGCAGGGCGAGAAACAGCGCCTATAACTTCAAACTATTCCGCCGACTACAAAAACGAAGCCCATGGCTTTGGCGCTCAGTTGACCTATCGCTTCTAAGCGTTAGCGAGTCAATCTCCACCGAAACCCGGCGCCCGCCGGGTTTTTTATTGCCTTGTAACAGGGCATTGGATGCGGGGCGTGTCGGCTTTCGTTACACTATGCGCTTTTCTGATCGGAACACCTCTGTACGATCAGTTACTGACAACGCTAGGGCGACCCCATGTTGGAAACCAACCCGATTCATAACCAGATTAAGGACCTGTCTGAGCGGACAGACGTTCTTAGGGGGTATCTTTGACTATGCCGAGAAGAAAGATCGGTTAGAAGAGGTCACCCGCGAACTGGAAGACCCCAATGTCTGGAATGATCCAGACTACGCGCAGAAGTTAGGCAAAGAGCGCGCCTCCCTCGAAGCCATCGTGGCCACTATTGACGATCTTGAGCAAGGCCTTGGCGATAGCCGGGATCTGTTAGAGCTGGCTGAAATGGAAGAGGACGAAGGTACCGTTGATGAGGTGCGCCAAGAGCTGGACAGCATGCAAGCCGCGTTAGAAAAGCTTGAGTTTCGGCGCATGTTCTCCGGCGAAATGGACCCCAATAACGCCTACCTGGAAATTCAGTCCGGTTCCGGTGGGACGGAAGCCCAGGACTGGGCCAATATTTTGCTGCGCATGTACCTACGCTGGGCGGAGAGCCACGGCTTTAAAGCCGATATCACCGAAATCTCCGCAGGCGAAGTGGCAGGCATAAAGTCGGCCACCGTGCATGTTCAGGGCGATTACGCCTTCGGTTGGCTACGTACCGAAACCGGTGTGCACCGCCTAGTGCGTAAAAGCCCGTTTGATTCCGGCGGTCGTCGGCACACCTCCTTCGCGTCGGTATTCCTGTCCCCGGAAATTGACGACAGTTTCGAAGTGGAAATTAATCCCTCGGACTTGCGCGTTGATACCTACCGTTCCAGTGGCGCGGGCGGCCAGCACGTTAACACTACCGATTCAGCGGTGCGGATCACCCACGAACCGACCGGTATTGTCGTGGCCTGCCAGGGACAGCGCAGCCAGCATGCTAACCGCGACTTTGCCATGAAGCAGTTAAAGGCGCGGTTATGGGAGCATGAGATGCAAAAGCGCAACGCCGCCAAGCAGGAAGCCGAAGACTCCAAGGCGGATATCGGCTGGGGCAGCCAGATTCGCTCTTACGTGCTGGATGATCAGCGCATTAAAGATTTGCGCACCAGCGTGCAGTCCAGCAACTGCGATAAAGTGCTCGACGGGGATATTGATCAGTTTATCGTCGCCAGCTTAAAGCAAGGTTTGTAATTTTTTAGCGTTTGAACATGAACAGGGTGCCCCATGGCTAACCAAGACGTGTCTCCTGCAGACAACGAAAACCACCTTATCGCCGAGCGCCGTGCCAAGCTGGCCGCTCGCCGCGAGCGCGCCGCTGAGCAGGGAAAAAGTGCGTTTCCCAATGACTTTCGCCGCGATAGCTTAACCGTCGAGCTGCAAAACGCCTTTGGCGATAAAGAAAAGACCGAGCTTGAAGCGCTGGATCACCACGCCGCTGTGGCAGGTCGTGTGATGCGTCAACGTGGGCCATTTATCGTTATTCAGGATGTGGCAGGGCAAATCCAGCTCTACGTGGATAAGAAAGGCTTACCCGCTGACGTGCTTGAAGACGTTAAAAGCTGGGATATCGGTGACATCGTCGCCGCTCATGGACCGGTACATAAATCCGGCAAGGGCGATCTGTACGTGATGATGAAAGAGGCTCAGCTGCTCACCAAGAGCCTGCGCCCGCTGCCCGATAAGTTTCACGGACTGACCGACATGGAAGCCCGCTATCGTCAGCGCTATGTGGATCTGATCATGAACCCGCATTCGCGCAAAGTATTTGAGACTCGCGCGGCGGTGATTAGCTCCATGCGTCGCTTCTTTGAAGCCCGTGGCTTTATGGAAGTGGAAACGCCGATGCTGCAGCCGATTCCCGGCGGCGCCGCGGCGCGGCCGTTCATTACCCACCACAATGCACTGGATATCGATATGTATCTGCGCATTGCACCGGAGCTTTACCTCAAGCGCCTGGTGGTGGGCGGCTTTGAAAAAGTGTTTGAGATTAACCGCAATTTCCGCAACGAAGGGTTATCAACGCGGCACAACCCAGAATTCACCATGGTGGAGTTCTACTGGGCGTATGCGGATTACCGCGACCTGCTCGACATGACCGAAGCCATGCTGCGCACAGCGGCTGAAGAAGTGCTGGGCAGCGCGGTGATTGAGTATCAGGGCGCGAGCTACGATTTTGGTCAGCCATTTACCCGCTTGACGCTGCGCCAGGCAATTCTTGATCACGGTGACGGCATTGCCGATGCTGATTTGGATTCGTTGGACGCTGCGCGGGCCATGGCTGAAAAACTGGGCATCAAGGTCAAGGAGAGCTGGGGCCTGGGTAAGGTGCAAACGGAGATATTCGAAGAGGTTGCCGAGCATAAGCTCGATCAGCCGACCTTTATCACCGAGTACCCTGCAGAGGTCAGCCCCTTGGCGCGGCGTAACGACGCTAACCCGTTCGTTACGGATCGGTTTGAGTTCTTTGTTGGTGGTCGTGAAATCGCCAACGGTTTCTCGGAGCTCAACGACGCCGAAGACCAAGCAGAGCGTTTCCGCGCCCAGTCAGCGGAAAAAGACGCTGGCGACCTGGAAGCGATGTACTACGATGCGGATTATGTTCGCGCATTGGAGTACGGCATGCCGCCTACCGCGGGTGAAGGTATCGGTATTGATCGCCTGGTGATGCTGTTTACCGACAGCCCTTCCATTCGTGATGTACTGCTATTCCCTGCGATGCGCCCCGAAGTGGTTTAAACCATTCGATAGCGGATGAAAAGTTGGTAAGGGCGCGTTATAGCGCCCATAATGGTCAACGTTTCGACGGCGAGGAGAATCCCATGAAACTGCTTAACCGCTCCGCACTGAGCGTCAGGCCGACCCAGCCCTTTGTGGACTGGATCAACGCGCTGGAACCCACCATGGGAGACGACGACCTGACCCTGGACGACGTCGAACGTGAAAGTACCATTTATCTGATTCCAGAGATGGATACTCCAGAGGCGCTGGAAACGTTTGTGCGCGAGCGCTGCGTGGAAATTCTCGAGACTGAGTTGCGCGCTTGGGAAGAGGATGAGCGCCAGTGGCCGGACAAGATCGATTGGGCTCTGTTTCAAGAATTTGTGCGCGTTGAACATAGCTACCTAGCAATTGATTTGGACGACGAAACAGCCCTTGAGATTTCCGAAGTCGATGATGCATTGTTATTAGACAGTGAGCAGGATTAGCGTGCTAATATTTTAGGCAAGCTCAGTGCTGCCAGCGCGGCTGTTTAATACAGCCATTTAGCGCACTAGGAAACCGGCTTAGGCCGGTTTCTTTGTTTTCAAGCTCATGGTTTTCAAGTTAATTGTTTTCGAGATAATTGTTTTGAAAACAATGGTTTTAGCCGTTTCGTTTAGAAACACTCTTCCCTAGGACTTCGCTATGCGACTGTTTGAAACCCGCCCTGGCGACGATGGCCTGCCTGGGCCTGAGCGTGCCTTGGCCGTGCTGGCGTTGGTAACCGGTACCTTAATGGCGGTGGTGGACACCACCATGATCAATCTGGCGCTGCCCACTATCGCTGCGGATTTAAGTGTGTCGGCATCACGAGCGGTATGGATCACCAACCTCTTTCAAGTGGTCTGTGCGGCTTTTTTGCTCGTCTTCGCGGGCATTAGCGAGTTGATCACGCGGCGCAGGCTTTACCTGTTCGGGCTGGCGACCTTTGTTGCTGCTGCGTTGGGGGCGGCGCTATCACGCAACCTGGAAACGCTGCTGGTGTTTCGCGCTTTCCAGGGGCTGGGCGCCGCCGCGACGCTCTCCATTGGTCCGTCGCTGTATCGGGCTATTTTCCCTTCGCGATTGCTGGGTAGCGCGCTGGGCTTGAGTGCGTTGGTGGTGGCCGGTGGCTACGCCGCGGGGCCCACATTGAGCGGGGTGATCTTGTCGTTTGCCGACTGGCCCTGGCTGTTTGCCTTAAATGTGCCGCTGGGTCTCTGCTCGCTATGGCTGGCCAAGCGTGCGTTGCCCCGCGAAGAGCCGCGCAAAGGCAGTTTTGATGTTGCTGGGGCATTGCTCTCGATCGTTATGCTGGCCAGCTTCTTTATTGCCATGGACGCCGTGAGCCACGCCGCGCCGATTTGGCAAAGCGGTGGCTGGGCGCTACTGACGGTGCTGGCCTGTGCCGGTTTTATTGCCCGCCAGCGTCGTGCGCCTTATCCATTACTGCCGCTTAGCGTATTTGCCGAGCCGCGCTTTACGCTGGCCGTTTCTGCCTCTGGGCTTGCCTTTATTGGCCAGGGTCTTACGTTTGTTGCCCTGTCATTTTTCTACCAGGAACAGATGGGCTTTTCACCGCTGGAAACCGCTTGGCTATTCACTCCCTGGCCGCTAGCTATCATGTTCGTTGGCCCTGTGGCCGGGCGCCTAGCCGACCGAATTAATCCCAGTATTCTTTCCAGTACAGGGCTTAGCTTGCTGATCATTGGCCTGATTGCGCTGGCGTTAGTTGATGAGTCGACCGGAGTAGCCGGCAGTTTATGGCGCACCGCGTTATGCGGTATTGGCTTTGGGCTGTTCCAGCCGCCCAATAATCGCGAAATGATGGGCAGCCTGCCGCCGGAGCGCAGCGCTAACGTTTCAGGGGTAATGAGCACCACGCGCACGGTGGGGCAGTCGTTCGGCGTCGCTCTAGTCGGCGCCGCCCTGGCGTTGGGGTGGCCGGTGCAGGTGACGCTCTGGTTAGGGGCGTTAACTACGCTGCTAGCGCTATTGGCAAGCGTTGCACGTATGCCACTGGCAAGGCGTGCATTACACGCTCGTCGGGCATCGTCTGCCGGGCAGTAAGCGCGTACAATAAAGTGGTTTGTAATCTCAAGGAGACCCCCATGACGCTGCAGACACAGATTGAGCAGAAGTTAGCGGCACTCGCGCCCGATGTGCTGCAGGTTGAAAACGAAAGCCATATGCACAGCGTGCCCGCGAACTCTGAAACCCACTTCAAAGTGACGCTGGTAAGCGATGCCTTCGACGGCATGATGCCGGTGAAGCGCCACCAGCAGATTTATGCGCTGTTGGCCGATGAACTGTCAGGGCCAGTGCATGCCCTAGCGCTGCATCTTTATACGCCTAGTGAGTGGCAAGCCCGTGGCGGTGATCGGCCTGATTCTCCCAACTGCCGTGGCGGCGGAAAGTGAACCAGGAAGTTATTCGGCGCCACTATCTGGACGCCATGGGCATTACCGCCTGGGGCTCGCGCTACCAACTACCCAATGCGCTGCCTACTGAAGCCTGCGAGTGGGACGATGTTGCGCCAGCTCCTACGCCACCCCGGGAGCGGCTGCAGGCGCTGTTGGATGATGCTCCTGCGCCACGGCGGAACGCGCCTGAACCTCAGGCGTCAGGCGAGGCTATCGCCTCGCCTTCGGCAGTACGCGCGTTGTTGCTGAAGGATAAGCCCAGCTCAGAAAAATCGGACCAAGCCAAACAGAGCCAAACCAAGCAGGTTGGCGCCCAATCCGATAAGGCTGAGCCTACTGCTGATACAGCACTTGCTACGCCAGCCAAGCCCCTTAAGTTCTCCCTCTCCTGTCTATGCCTTAATGGCCGATGGTTATTGCTGCAAGCGGGCGAAATGAGTGCACTTGAGCAGCAATTGTTGGCTAATCTACTTCAAGCAGCGGGTATTCAGCAGAGCGCATTGCCGGAAGTAACGCACTTTACGTGGCCGCAAATGACCAATGCCTTTGCTGTTGAGGACCCACTAGATGAAGCGCGCGAAGGGTTAGCAGCCTTTATTGCAGGCCAGGTAAGTCGGCAGGAGTGGCAGCTAACCCGGCTGATCTGGTGGGGCGAGCTGGGCGCTGAACAAGCGCCGCTGGATCGTATACTGAACGTGAACGAAGGCCAAAGTCACACGCTCTCGCTGCCTGTCTGGCAGGGGCCAGCGCTTGCCGCCCTTCTCGACGGCACCCGCAGTAAGCGCGATCTATGGCCAGAGCTGCAGGCCTTAAACCAGCAGTGGACGCGCGATAGTTCAACCGGCGCTGAGCCAGCAGTTAATGATCACTGAACTTGGCGTTGAGCATCTAGCCTTATTGACGGCTCTTGAGGGTCAGGCGCAAAGCGGTACCTCCGACTCACAAATGCTGGAAGCACTGGGCAGCCAAGACACCTGTGTAGTGGGCTGGTGGCAGGGTGAAAAGCTGCAAGGTTATGCCATCGTGGCGCGACTGCCGTTTGAGGCGGAGCTGCAAGCGATAGGGGTTGTGCCTGAGTGCCGCCGCAGTGGGGCGGGCTTGGCATTGATGGAAGCCGTTTTAACGCAAGCCCAACGCTGGTCAAGCGAGCGACTGTTGTTGGAAGTGCGAGTGGGGAATCTAAGCGCTATTCGGCTCTATCAGCGCATGGGGCTTACCGAAGACGGGTACCGGAAAGGATACTACCCGGCTCAGGCCGCTCATTCGGCCCAAAGCGACCCAGCGGCACAAAGTACCGCTGGGCGCGAGGATGCACTGCTGATGTCGCGGACACTCTAAGCTGGTCGTGAGACTCTGTCGGCCGCGAGTGGCGTCGATTAAGAGGCGCTGGACGTGTCGAGACTATCGAATTTGCTGAGTAGGCTATTGAGGCGACGCTCCCACTCTTCGCGCTCCTCTTTCAGCTTGGCGTTTTCGCCACGCAGCTCTTCATTTTCCAGTTTCATCATTTCCAGCGCATCAACAGTATCGGTGACTTTCTGTTCAAGCTGATTAAATAGTTCCAAGCTCATGTATATCTCCCTAGCGTAAAAACGAGACCAAAAAAACGGTAGTAAAAAAGTACCCAAAAAAACAAGCGGAAAGCTTGCCAGCAGGGACGAATGAAGCGAGCGTAACGCCACCATCGCGTGGCGGCAAGCGCTGTTTACCGCTGGTGACGTTGATAGAGCCGTGCGGTGCTTTCACCCGCCTGGGTTTCGCGGTGTAACTGCCAGTTGGCGGGCACCTCTGGGGCAAGCGATGTCTCGGTTTCAAGGTAAATCATTGCCCCGTCACTCAGCCAGCCGCCACTCTCCAGCGCTTTACAGCATGGTTCGGCCAACTGCTGATGAAAGGGCGGGTCGAGAAATACCAGTGAATAGGGCTGTGCAGGGCGTGTCAGGTAGGCCTGAACATCGTTAATATGCACCGCGCTTGAGGTAATATGCAGAGAGGTCAGATTAGTCGACAGCTGCGCTGCCACCCGCGGGTCGCGCTCGACAAAGTCGACACAGGCCGCACCGCGAGAGACCGCTTCAATGCCGAGTGCGCCGGTACCGGCGAAGAGGTCGAGTACCTGTTGACCATAAAGCTGCTGCCCTAGCCAATTGAACAGCGTTTCACGCACGCGGTCAGGTGTTGGGCGCAGGCCGGGGCTATCCAATATGGGCAGCTGACGGCGGCGAAACTCACCGCCGATAATGCGCAGTTTGCCAAGTGATTTACCAAGCGGTTTGCCACCTCGCTGAGCAGGCGTGCGGCGGGAAGCGGATGAGCGGGAGGAGCGTTGTCGTGTCATGAGGCGGATTGTAGCGGGCTGCTTATCCAAAGTCTCGGGTTAGGGTGTTAGCATAACCTTAATGTTCACTATTTATATCGAGTAACACACATGTTTGGTTTTTTTAAGCGTAAGAATAAGCAAGACCCGCAGCAGGCGCCCCAAGACTCGCAGCAGGCGCCAGAGGAAGAGCAGCGTCTAAAAGATCAGCCTCAAGAGCGAGCTGATGAGGGGGACATTGAGGCTCCAGATACCTCTTCGGAAGCCGTTGAAGAGGCCCCGCCCGTGCAGGATACTTTGCCAGAGCCAGAGCCAGAGCCAGAGCCAGAGCCAGAGCCAGAGCCAGAGCCAGAGCCAGAGCC
>NZ_PJBT01000118.1:0-826 GCF_002836035.1 Halomonas sp. MES3-P3E
GGAAGCATGCCCAGCCACCATGGCCCGCAATAAGCCTTGGCGATTGCCTCTTTTTTTAGGAGTGATGGCATGATGAACGCGGAATGTTTTGCTTTTATGGGGTCAATGGGGTGGCTAGGCTGGTTGATGCCCCTGGCCATGCTGTTATTAATTGGCTTGGCGATCGCTTCGCTGGCCAAGTACCTCTTCAGTCGTTCACGCTAAGGAGTTGAAAATAATGCAACATATGAGCACCAAGCTTTTACTCTCTGGTTCCATGCTGCTTGGGGCGGTCTCCGCCCAGGCGGCGTTACCGCCAGAGGCAACATTGTATAAAAACCCCCAGTGCGGCTGCTGTGACGCTTATGCACGCCATCTTGAAGAGCTCGGCGTAGAAGTGACGATTATTGACGATGTAGAGCTGGGTGATATTAAGCAGCAGGCAGGCGTGCCCTATGGCCTGGGTTCATGCCATACCATTGAGATGGGCGAGTATTGGATCGAAGGCCACGTTCCAATGGAAGCCGTGCAGGCGCTGTTTGAGGAACAACCCGATATTGACGGTATCGGTTTGGCGGGTATGCCCATTGGCACACCGGGTATGCCGGGGCCACAAGAAAGCCCTTACAATGTGTACACGTTTACAGGCCAGGAAGATGAGCCATTTATGACCCTTTAGTAGGGTGATAAAAGCTCGCCTGCTGTCTGCACGCCGTTCTAACGGACTCTTGTAGTACAGCAGGCGCATTCAAGTCATACATTACTAAAACGAAAGCGCTGTATTAAACTTAGGATTTACTTTGCTAGTGCGTTACGGGTCGATTCGTTACGGTAAGCTAAAAATAAG
>NZ_PJBT01000119.1:0-812 GCF_002836035.1 Halomonas sp. MES3-P3E
AGCCAAGGAAATAGCCAAGGTCAGAGAACTATTTCGCGAGAGTGAAGGCTCTGCAGGTGCGCGCAGCATTGCAGAGATGGCGACAAGGCAGAATATTCCGTTAAGCCGCTATCGCGCTGGCCGCCTAATGGAAAAGCTTGGTTTAGTTAGCTGCCAAGTTCCTGGGCACACCTACAAGAAAACAGGTGATGAGCATGTTGAGATACCGAACCACTTAGAGCGACAGTTTAACGTCGAGGCACCCAACCAGGTTTGGTGTGGCGACGTCACGTATATCTGGACTGGCAATCGCTGGGCTTATCTAGCCGTTGTCATGGACTTATTTGCTAGGAAAACGATTGGCTGGTCAATGTCGTTGTCACCCGATAGCGAACTCACCAGCAGTGCATTAAAAATGGCTTATGAGAGTCGTGGGCGGCCAAAAGGGGTTATGTTCCACAGCGATCAGGGCAGTCATTATACGAGCCGCAAGTTCCGTCAGACGCTCTGGAAATGTCAGATAAAACAAAGTCTAAGCCGACGTGGGAACTGCTGGGATAATGCGCCAATGGAGAGGTTCTTCAGGAGCTTAAAAGTTGAATGGGTGCCAACGTACGGCTATCGCTCATTCTTGCAGGGGCAGCATCATATCGTGAACTATTTAATCGGGTATTACAGCCAGCTTAGGCCTCACCAACATAACGGTGGTATGAGTCCAAATCAGGCAGAGGAAAAATACTGGGTTAACTATAAACCCTGGATTCATAGAATAAGCGCAGCACTTTGGACCACAAGGTAGAGGCAGGAGGGCCAGCGCCGGTACCCTCTCTGCC
>NZ_PJBT01000120.1:0-739 GCF_002836035.1 Halomonas sp. MES3-P3E
CGAATGAGATCAGGTGAACGCCATAGATCTCCTGGATGTACCCTTTGTCGCCTTCAGCAACGGCGTGGGCAAGGGCTTCACCACTGGCTCCCAGGAGCATCACCAGCAGTGTGAAAAGGGTCAGCGCGTGGCGTCGGGCCAAAACAGGCAAGCCGAACGCACCCCCTAGTTGGGATGGAAACATAAAACCTCCACGGGTTTGTCATTAAGTGTTGGCCGTCCAGTGGACGGCCCCAGTCATCCAGCGATGACCGGCCGTGGAGGACGCTCCAAGCGGTAGACACGACGCAGCGGTAGGCCGCTGCGTTCGCCTAGCCGCAGGGCGTCGCGGAAGTTCGGCTCGACGGCAATGCCCGTCCCAGGCCGATCCGCTTTTTCGTGAAAGTGACTGCCACTCTCATTATGGAGGTGGCGACTATCTTCGTGCTCGTGGCCATGGGTATGCCCATGGCCCTTCTGCACATTCTCATGGAGAGACAACTCAACGCTAACCATGCTCGCCGCCCCATGCGCACGCGCCTCACCCACACTGGTGATTACCAGGCTAGGCAGGAACAGCAACAGAAAGGTCAGATAGCCAAGGCGGTGGCGCAGCCGATTGAGCATGTAGAGCAACCAGGATAAAAGTAAAAATCATAAAAATAGATAACCGTCTGCCTTGAACCATAGCGTTGGCAGAATAACGGCGATAGATTACCATCCCCTCCGGGGGGATAGGAATATAATAAGGGAAAAGAAA
>NZ_PJBT01000121.1:0-706 GCF_002836035.1 Halomonas sp. MES3-P3E
ATCTTATGAAATTTAACAAGGTTAGAAACCAGATTGTCCACGAAGAAGGCTATGTCAAAAGAAGCGAGCCACCTGGAGAACTCACATCACTTGAAGTGATAATACGTGATACAAGCGGTCTATCTTATGGCTGGAATAATCAAATTACGGTTGAGAGAGCCTTTATTGACTCTACGATCGATACAATTGAAAAATTCCTGACTAACCTTTACAAGCAAGCGCTTTGAGTTAAAAGCTACTTTGGCGGTTTGCGATGCATGCCTGTTCTAGCTTCTCTTGCGGCGACCGGATTCTTTCGGCATTGGCTCAGCTTGTAGCCGGTGAGCAGGGTATTGCCTCATGAATGCCATGCTTTCCGCTGCTGGTGCGGTCAGCCAGTCCTTGAGCGCCCCATTCGGCAAGATGACTACCATTCTCTTCTCACTGCCCTGGCGATGGTAGTTTTTCATCATGGTGTGGTCGTCGGCGTTGACCGTGAGCATCGAATAGCTATACACGGTTTCACCGTCAGGGTTGATCCAGCGTTCCCAGAGACCTGCAATGCTCATGAGCCCTCCATCTGCCCGAGTGATACGAGTCGGAACCGCTTTCCCGGAGCGCCAATCAGGTTCGAAGATCGCCTTTGCGGGAATGATGCAATGTTGCCCCAGACGCCATGCAGAACGGAATGATGGCTTGCTGGCGACCGTTTCTGACCTCGCGTTAT
>NZ_PJBT01000122.1:0-684 GCF_002836035.1 Halomonas sp. MES3-P3E
GCAAGAAGCTGCTGTCGAATATCGGGCCAGGCCCACCTTAGGTGCTCGGCGGTCTGAGCAATATCCAGACCATCGATGCCTGCTGCTCCCTTGTTGGCACGCACGCGCTTCCATGCACGTAGCATGTTCTCTCTTGCGAAGGCCCGCTCAAGCAGACCTTGCCCTGCGTCCTCCGGCACTTGTCGCGGGAGGCCAGTTTCATCGCTGGAGCAGGACGACAAGGCTTCACCTTGGCATGCCTTCTCCCGCCCCGCAGTCGCGGGCATCTGATGCGTTACTGATCTCATCGACAAGACGTTTGACGCTCCTTCTCGTTCGGCCCTTTGCTCCAAAAAAAAACGAGGAGCTACTACGGCCTCTGCTGACTTCTCGCTCCGTGGGGTCACGTTGCCCTTTCAGGCATAAGGCGAGATCTCCCCGGGTAAGAACACACTCCTTCACCGCACAACCGCCGGATATACGCTACGTCGCCTTGGCCACAAGAGCTTCGCGGCTTCTTGCCCGCTCGCCCTGCTTGGCAGCGCCTCCTATCCGGTTCTTGTTCATCGGCTCGCGGTTTACGCTCCACGCTTCCTTCCCACGGTTGGTCACCCTTCCGCAGTTGCGCTTCGCTTCGTTCGCTGTGGCCAGCTTACGGGAGGACTTGCACCTCCAGGAGTGCGCCCGTGCCGGGCGCACAAAAAA
>NZ_PJBT01000123.1:0-682 GCF_002836035.1 Halomonas sp. MES3-P3E
AGTTCACCGGTTTGACCGGCGATGAAGAGGCTTTACAGGCTCTGACGCGCCGCTACCGCGTGACGTACGGTTATGGTGAGAAAGACGATGCTGGCAATTACGATGTATCGCACTCCAACGCTGTCTTCGCTTTCGGCCGTGATGGCGACGCTCAGCTACTGATTCGCGAAGATGACCCTAAAGAGGCTGTGATGGCCGACCTGAGCCGCCTTCTGGCGCATTGAACGGCGTTGCAGTAGCCAGCCGGGTACTCCATCATTGACTCGGCTGGCAGAAAAAAACCCCAGCATTATAGCTGGGGAATGGGCTTTGCTCTGATGGGAGAAAGAGCAAATAAAGCTATGTCTCAAAAGCTATGTTTCAAAAACCATGCCTCAAAAGCTAGGCCTTAGCAAAGGCTAGGTCTTAGCGCGCAAATCGTCATCCTTATCACGCTCTAAAAATTGCTGAGTAGTATCGTCCAAGTGCTTACTCAGCCAATCGGCCATGGCTATTTCTTCCTGAAGGATCTCTTTACAGACTTGGGAGACCTCAGGTTGTGACGCCATATCAGCCGCTTTGATAATGGCTTTATAACTCGCTATCTCAAAATTTTCGAATGCGAAACTCGCAATGCCGCCTTTGACCACCTCATCTTCAGCCATCATGCCGCCGACAGCCTGACCAAATGCGGTTAACTCAG
>NZ_PJBT01000124.1:0-681 GCF_002836035.1 Halomonas sp. MES3-P3E
ACTCCGTGACGTCGGTGACCCACCGTTGGTTGGGGCGTTCAGCCTGAAACTGACGGGCAAGAAGGTTGGGAACACTGGCCTGCTGGCCACGATAGGAGCGGTATTTCTTCGGGCGTACCAACGACTTCAGCCCAAGGTGCTGCATGAGGCGTTGGACTGTCTTGTGGTTGACCTGCTCTCCCGCCTGGCGCAACGCTGCTGTGATGCGGCGATAGCCGTAGCGCCCTTTGTGACGCTCGTAGAGGGCATGAATTCGACGCTTCAGACCCGCATGCCGATCATCCAGCTGCTGAACACTTACCTGATAATAGAAGGTGCTACGCGACAGTTCGGCGACTTTTAGCAGCACCGGCAAAGGGTGGCCTTGCTTCAGTTCAAGGACTACTCGCGCTTTTTCTGCGCGGCTTGCTCTTTGGACTGACGCAAGGCCCTCAATTTTTTTAGGTAGGCCACCTCAGCACGCAAGTATTCGTTCTCTTGGAGCAGCTGCTCCAGCGAGCTCTTTTCAGTCACTGGAAGTGGGGGCTTGGGGGGCTCTGCTGTGGGCATCTTCGTCGGGCGACCTCGGGCTTTAGGCTCCAGCGCCTGGAAGCCTCCTTCATGATACTGACTTTCCCACCGCCGTACGACCCCCACTCCACCTCGGATATCGAACAGGGCAATCGCTTGTCGGGCTGAGAG
>NZ_PJBT01000125.1:0-650 GCF_002836035.1 Halomonas sp. MES3-P3E
ATGCAGCGGTAGCGCTTGTTCAGGTATAGCTCGTCAATGCCCAGGATGCGGGGCGTCTCGAAGCGGTGCCAGCGCCCCAGGAACTCGGCGCGGGCGTTGAAGATGTCGCGCACCGTCTTCTCGTCCAGGCCGGTCTGTGCCGCCACAAAGGTGTAGGGGTGGTTGAAGGATTCCTTCTCCACGTACTCATGCAGCCGCAGTGTCATACGGAATCCGTCCACCATCTCCGGTAGCTGGGGCCTGAATGTTGTCTTGCAGGCCCGGCAGGTGTATCGGCGGCGGACCACCCAGAGAGTGACCCGCTTGCCGTGGATGGGCAGATCACGATAGGGAACGTCACGCTTGCCGAACCGTACGAACTCACCCTGCACGCCGCATTCCTCGCAGGCGATGGGATCGGGCACGTCCACCTGGAAGTGCATTTCGTCGTCGGTTGATTTGCAGCCCAGTACTTGGTATTGCGGCAGGTGAAGGATGTTGTCGGGAAGTTCGGTCATGGTGTTGTATAGGCGTAGGTGTCAGTCAGATCCATCCGGCTCGGCATTGGTGTTTGCTTTTTTACCCAACAAGCTGCTGGAAACGAAAAGTAAGGCACCGAGGACAATTGCAATATCAGCCAGGTTGAAGGCCGGCCAATGCCAGTCTCGCCA
>NZ_PJBT01000126.1:0-645 GCF_002836035.1 Halomonas sp. MES3-P3E
GCGGGGCTTGTCGGGCTATGGTTACTGCTGGGCGCTGGGGCCTCGTTGGTCATGACCCCCACCGGGCGCCTGCTCAAACGTTCATGCCAGCCGGAGGAGCGTCCAGCGCTGTTTGCTGCCCAGTTCTCGTTGTCACACAGCTGTTGGCTAGTCACCTATCCGTTGGCAGGCTGGCTGGGAGTGAACCTGGGACTGACGGGTACGTTCGCTTTGCTGGGAACGGTGGCCCTGGCGGCAACGGGGCTCGCGGCCCTGATCTGGCACGCACATGACCCGATGGCTCTTGAGCACGAGCACGCTGCCCAAAGTCACACCCACCTGCACTACCACGATGAACATCATCAGCACGAACATGAGGGATGGGAGGGGCCGGAACCTCATCGCCATTCCCACCATCATTCCCCAGGCTCACATGGGCACGTCTTTGTTATCGATGACCACCATTCCCATTGGCCATCGTAAAACGAGTAAGGACGCGGGCTTGGGAAATAAACGTGGGATGCGAACTGCCAATCTTACTAACGCGGGTATACAACATGCTCACCTTTTATTAAGGCGTAATATTAATAGGAGGTTTTTGCGCAAAGTAAGCTTTAACAGGCTTGCTAGTGTGGCAATGTGTAGGTGTAAAGAAAACGACGCAAT
>NZ_PJBT01000127.1:0-643 GCF_002836035.1 Halomonas sp. MES3-P3E
GCCTAAGGATGGCGTCACCATTCAGGATTCCCCAGCAGAGATTGGCATCGAGTTTGGTGGCATGATGCGCATCACCCAGTTTGAAGTGACAGGCCCAAACGGCCCCGTTCCTCTTGATGGTCAGCCAGGCAGTGAACAGGTCGAACGCTACGTCGTGAAGCCCGGTGAAATTCTTTCGGCTGGGGACTACCAGGTGCACTGGCGCGGCCTATCGGATGACGGACACATGATGTCCGACGGTTTTAACTTCTCGGTCGAGCCCTGACCCGTGGCTTGGTGGTTCTCCGTAAATAGCCTCGATGTCTGGACCGTCGCGATGATTCTCGTGGCGGCCGGGATTTACCTTAGCGCCCTAGTCGCGACGGGGGCCGTGTTGTTTCGTCTAGCGTTTCCCCGGCTCCCTGATCACGACCGGAGGCGCGTCGCCCGCATGGGTGTCCTTTCTGCCTGGGCGGGGGTCATCCTGATTCTGTTCCAGTGGTCTTTAGAAGCTGGTTACCTTGGAGGCGGCAATATAGCGGCTGCAACCAACCCAATGTTGCTCGGGATCGTGTTCGATGGCGCGTCCGGGGGTCGACTAATACTGGTGGTAGCTGGTTTGCTGCTGGTCCAGGCGATTCAGCTTAATAACTTAGCGTTCTCG